>CAXSES010000234.1:0-5185 GCA_964236225.1 uncultured Acetobacteraceae bacterium | reverse complement strand
CCGCCAAAGGCAGGCCTTTGGAATCCACTTGTTTAAGGGAAGGGTTTCCAAAGGGCTCGGCCCTTTGGCGGGGCTGGGCAGAGCCCAGCCTTGCTTGCCTGCAGATCAGCAATTCCGCCCGCGCCCTGGCCGCACCCGGGTCACAGGAACACCTGCGACGAGGCTGCCGCGACGTGCAGCAGAGACACCTGCGTGCCGTCCGCGAGCGACAGGATCGTTGCGTCGCCGGTTACGATCGCGTGCGGCACCGCGTCGGCGGCGCCGCCGCTGCCATAGCCCTGAAGCATCAGGTGATCCTCGCCCACCCGGAAATCGCTGATCGCGCTGCGCCCGCCCGCGGCGCCGTCCACGAACACGAACAGGTTCGCCGAACCCGCGCCGCCGGCGAGCGTGGCGTTGCCGGTGCCTGCGAACACGATGTCGGCACCGGTGCCGCCGAGGATCGTGGCGTCGCCCGATCCCGCGAAGATCGTGTGCGCGCCGGAGCCGGCGCCGCCGTCCACAGTGTCGCTGCCGCCGCCCAGGACCACCAGGTCGGAGCCGTCGCCGCCAAGCATCGCCAGCGTGCCCGCGCCCGCCGTCACCAGGCTGAACCCCGATCGCGTGCTCACGGTGCTGGCTGCGCCCGCGTAGTACTGCCCGCCGCCGGCCGCCGCCCAGATCGTGTCGCCGCCGCGACCGATCACCGTGGCCGTGCCGCTGCCGCCGACGAAGCTCGATCCCTGCCCGGTGAAGAACACCGTGTCGCCCGCGCCGCCATACACTGTGGCCGCCGCCGCGCCGCCGACCACCGTGCTGCCGGCGGAGCCATCCGTCACGTCCAGCGTCGCGGACTGCGCGTACACCAGCGCGCCGGGGCCCGCGACGTCGAGATGGCTGGTGCCGCCGCCCGCCATCACCGTGTCCCGCCCGTGCAGCAGCACCGTGTCCGCGCCGGTGCGATGCGGCTGCAGATCGACCAGCGAGCCGCCGATGCCGGTGGTGACGAAGCTCGCGCCGCGGCCCACGCTCAGCACGTCGGCCCCGTCCCCGCCTGTGATCGTGCACGGCCCCTCGCCGCCGGTGATCGTGCACGCGCCGGCCCGCGCCGCGGTGACGGAGACGGGTGCCGCGACGCCGGTGAAGCTGGCGTTCCTCAGCCCGCCGAGCACGTGCACGGCGACGCCGTCGAGGGTGCCGTCGCCGCCGTCGAGGTCGAGCGCGGTGGCGCCTGTCATGTCGCCCGCCACGATCAGCGCGGTGGCGCCCGCCGCGCCGACCACGCGGCGCGACGCGTCGGCGAGGGCCAGTTGCGCGAACTCCGGCGTGTACACCAGCGGCGCCGCGCCGGCATCGCCGTCGACGTGCAGCGACCACCCGCCGAGCGTGCCCGCGTCGCGGCCGGCCGCGTCCTGCACCTCCAGGTGCCAGACGCCCTGCGCCGCCTCGCCCCGGAACGCGTTGCTGTCGAGCGTCAGGCCGGCGACGGTGCGCCCGCCGGTCGTGTCCGCGCCCGCGAACCCGGCGCGGTCCAGCAGAACCGAGCGCGTGCCGCCAGGCGACACCAGCACGATCCGCGCATCCGCCGCCGGCAGCGACGCGGCCTCCAGCGTCACCTGCGCGTGCTGCACCCGCAGCGCGCCCGCGACCTGCGCACCCGCGACCGTCGCACCGGAGATTGTCGCCGCCGACTCCGTCACGCCCGCGCCGATCGCGCCGCCGGTGCCGGTGGCGGACGCCGTCGCCATGTCGGCCGTCGTGGAAGTCGTGGAGGTCGTGGTCCAGGCGCGCGCGATCTGCACCGCGGTCTCGGCGTCCACCGCGCCGAAGCCGACATCGTCGGAGAAGTGCCTGCCGCCGCCGTTCCAGTCCGCGCTCGCGTTGCGCACCGCGCCCGCCGCCGCGGCCTGCGGCATGTAGGCGCTGTCGGCCAGGATCTCCTGCACGTCGCGCCAGCCCAGACCGGGGTTGGCCTGGAGCATCATCGCCACGATGCCGCTGACCTCGGGCGCCGCGTAGGAGGTGCCGGACACCACGACCGCGCCGCCGCCGGGCGCGGTCGTGGCGACGTCGGTCGCGGGGGCGGCGACCAGCAGCCCCGCGCCGCGCGTCGAGAACGCGCAGGCCGCGCCGCCCGCGTCGAGGCCCGCCACGGCGATCACCCTCGGGTCGTCGGCGATCGCGTGCAGCCCGAGGTCGTCGCCGCTCGCGCGGTCGTTGCCGCCGGCGAACACGATCGCGGTGCCGAGCCCGCCGCGCCCGCTCGCCACCGCGCCGGCCACCGCCGCGGACCAGCCGGCGAGCACGGGGCTGCCAGCGACATTCGCCGCCCCCGCCGCCACGCTCCACGAGGCGTTCACCACGTCCGAGACCCCGGCCGCGTAGGTCAGCCCGCGCGCCAGCGCCGCGAGATCGGTGCCGACCCCGAACGATTCGCGGATGCCCACCAGGGTGGCGCCAGGGGCCACGCCGACCGGGCCGTCAGCCCCGAACGCCCCGCCCAGGTCGCCGGCGGTGGTGGTGCCGTGCGACGCGCCCGCCGCCTCGGTGATCGCGGTGACGCCGCTGCCCAGGACCGCGCCCGCGAACGAGCGCGACAGCGCCCCGTCGAAACGCCCGGCGAGCGAGGGGTCCGCCACGTCGAACCCGTCGTCGATCAGCGACGCGACGACGCCCGCCCCGTCCGCCCACGACCAGGCCTCGACGACGTTCGCGCCGCAGCCGGCGCCCGTCGCATAGTCGTGCCCGGCAAGCTGCGACTCCATGCCGATCCAGAGGGCGTCGGTGGCGGAGATGGCGGGGGCGGCGGGCTGGATCGACATGCGTTAACCTGTTCAAACAGGGCGAGGATCGGCCTCGCCACGACAGGGGTGCCGTGGAGGAGGGTCGGTCGATGCTGGCGGCAGGGTCGCGACGCCGGGCGCGGCGCGAAGGTCAGGACGGCGAGGGCCGGGTCAGCCGGAGCGCGGCGGTGCCATGGGACGGGTCCTTGCGGCGGGATCGCGGGCGGCGATGCCGAGGGGTCCTGCCGGCGTTTTGGCCAGCACATTCCTTGTGTGAACGAGAGATTAACCGATCCGTTAACGAGGGGGAAGCTTTTTGAGATGCGGACAGCCACCTTTCTGCTCGTCCTGATTGTGGCGGCCAGCCTGGCTGCACCCTGGTATGCCGGGCTGGTGTCCGGCACCGACCCGTTCCGATCCACCCCCGCCGGCCAGGTCGCAGGCCCGGGATCGCCGGCGCTGCTGGAGGAGCAGGACGGCGGCCTTGGCCTCGGCGTGGTGCCGGTCGGGCCGGGCTGGCGCGGCGCCTACCTGCTCGGCGCCGACGCCCAGGGGCGCGACGTGGCGGCGAGGCTGCTCTACGGCGGGCGCGACTCCCTGCTGGTGTCCGGCGGCGCCACGCTGCTGTGCATGGCGGCGGCCACGGCCCTCGGCCTGCTCGCCGGCTTCGCGGGCGGCTGGGTGGACGCGCTGCTGGCCCGCACGCTGGACCTGCTCTGGGCGTTCCCGGTGTTCCTGCTGGCGATCTCGCTCGCCGTGGTCTCGCTGCAGGGCGGCCTGCGCCTCGGCCCGCTGCATGTCGCGCCCGACAGCCTGCTGCTGCCGACGCTGATCATCGCCGTGGCCTACATCCCCTACGTCGCCCGCCCGGTGCGCGCCCAGGTCCTCGCGCTCGCCCGCGCCGAGTTCGTCACCGCCGCGCGGGTCGGCGGCGCCACGCCGGCGCGCATCCTGGCGCGCGAGGTGCTGCCCGGCGTGGTGCCGACCCTGCTCGCCTTCGCGCCGCTGGTGCTTGCGATCAGCCTGCTGACCGAGTCGGCGTTGTCGTTCCTCGGCATCGGCGTGCAGCCGCCCGCCGCGAGCTGGGGAAGCCTGATCCACGAGGGGCTCGACCTGCTGTTCCTGCGTCCGCTGGTGGCGATCCTGCCCGGCGTCGCGATCGGCACCACCGTGCTGGCGCTCAACCTGCTCGCCGAGGGGCTGCAGGCCCGGATCGACCCGCGCAGGGCCGCGCCATGAGGGTCCGGCAAGCAAGCCTGGGCTCCCCCTCCGCCTGCCATTCCAACGGCCCAAGAGGCTCGTCGGAACCTTTGGCCAGTCTCGCCCCTGGACCGGCCTTGCTTAAGTATTGGTTTCCAAAGGCGAGCCTTTGGCGGAGTTTGAGGCGGAGCCTCAACCTTGCCTGCTTCCTTGCAGGCACGCCATGACCGCCGCCCTGCTGCGCCGCCTGCTGCAGGCCGTCGCCGTGACCCTGGCGCTCAGCGTGGTGGTGTTCCTGATCTTCTTCGCGACCCCCGGCGCCGATCCCGCCGCGCGCCTGGCCGGCCGCGGCGCCTCGCCGGAGACGCTGGCGGCGGTGCGGCACGGCTTCGCGCTCGACCGCCCGCTGGTGGTGCAGTACGGCCTGATGATGCGCCACCTGTTCGTCGAGCGCGACCTCGCCTCCTTCGTCAACCGCGGCCAGCTCGTGATTCCCACGCTGCTCGCCGCCGCCCCGGTGACCCTGGCGCTGGTGGGCGGCGCCGCGGTGCTCTGGGTCGCGGGCGCGCTCGCCATCGCCCTGCCCTCGGCGGCACGGCCGGGCGGGGTCGCCGACCGCGTGCTGGGCGGGCTCGGCCTGCTGGCGCTCTCTGTGCCGGTGTTCTGGCTCGGCGAGGTCACGATGCTGGTGGCGCAGGGCCCGCTGCACCGCACGCTGTTCGCCTGGGTGCCGCCCGCCGGCCTGCCGCCGCATGGCCTGCTCGCCTGGGTCGCCACGCTGGCGCTGCCCTGCGTCACGCTGGCCGCCTCCTACGCCGGGCTGTACGGCCGCGTGCTGCGCGCCAGCCTCGTGGAGGCCTGGGGCGCCGACCACGTCCGCACCGCGCGCGCCAAGGGCATCCCCGAGCGCCAGGTGGTGCTCCGCCACGTGCTGCGCTGCTCGCTGGCCACCGCGGTCGCGCTGTTCGGCCTGGACTTCGGCGCTCTGGTCGGCGGCGGCACGGTGCTCACCGAGCTGGTGTTCGACCTGCACGGCGTGGGGCGCCTGACCTACGACGCGATGACGCAGTTCGACCTGCCGATGATCCTGGCGACCGTGATCTACGCCTCGGTGTTCGTGGTCGCCGCCAGCGCCGCGGTGGACATGGCCTACCTCGCGCTCGACCCGAGGCTGCGCGACGCGTGCTAGCGCGGGCTGGGCCTGCGGACAGGGGCGGCCGGTA
>CAXSES010000233.1:0-5198 GCA_964236225.1 uncultured Acetobacteraceae bacterium | reverse complement strand
CCGGGTCCAGGGGCGGCTCGCCCCTGGCGGGTCTGGGCAGAGCCCAGCCTTGCTTCCTTCCCGAACCCCGTGCCCTCTCACCCCGCCCGCCCCAGCACCGCCGCGACCCTGCGCCCGAGCACCGCCATGGAGAACGGCTTGGTCACGACCTCCATGCCCGGCTCCAGCATCCCCTCGCCCAGCACCGCCGCCTCCGCGTAGCCGGTGATCAGCAGCACAGGCAGCCCCGGCCGCAGCACGCGCGCCCGGTCCGCGAGCTGGCGCCCGTTCAGCCCGCCCGGCAGCCCGACGTCGCTCAGCAGCATGTCCACCCGCGCCGTCGATTCGAGCACGCGCAGCCCCTCCGCCCCGTCCGCCGCCTCGATCACAGCGAGCCCGAGCGAGGCCAGCGTCTCTGCCAGCAGGGTGCGCAGCGTGGGCTCGTCGTCCACCAGCAGCACGGTGCCAGAGCCCGCCCCGCCCCCCGCCGGCCCGGCGAGGTCCGCGACCGGGCCGGGCAGGGCCGCGCCGCGATGGCGCGGCAGGCACAGCTCCACCGCCGTGCCCTGCCCGGGGTCGCTCGCCAGCCCGACCTGGCCGCCGCTCTGCTTGACGAAGCCGTAGATCATCGACAGCCCGAGCCCTGTGCCCTGGCCGATCGGCTTGGTGGTGAAGAACGGGTCGAACGCCCGCGCCATCACGTCGGGCCCCATCCCCGCGCCGGTGTCAGTGACCCGGATCGCCACGTACTCGCCGGCGGGCGCGTCGCGCGGCTGGTCGTCGGCGAGCACGGCGTTGCGGCACTCGACGCGCAGCGCGCCGCCGTCGGGCATGGCGTCGCGGGCGTTGAGGCACAGGTTGAGCACCGCGCTCTCGAGCTGGCCGGCGTCGCACAGCACCTGCCACGGCTCCGGGTCCGCCTCCAGCGCCACCGCGACCCGCGGCCCCATCGTGCGCACGATCAGCGCGCGCATCCCCTCCAGCAGCGTCTCCGGCACGGTGGGCCTGGGGTCGAGCGTCTGGCGGCGCGAGAACGCCAGCAGCCTGTGGGTGAGCTTGGCCGCGCGCCCGGCCGCCTCCTGGGCGGCGGCGATGTAGCGCCCGAGCTGCTCGGTGCGCCCCTGCGCCACGCGGGTCTGCATCATCTCCAGCGCGCCGCCGATCCCGGTCAGCAGGTTGTTGAAGTCGTGCGCCAGCCCGCCGGTGAGCTGGCCCACCGCCTCCATCTTCTGCGACTGGCGGAGCTGGTCCTCGGCGAGGCGCAGCGCCGCGGTGCGGCTCTCCACGCGTTGCTCCAGCGTGTCGTTCATCTCGCGCAGCGCGGCGTCGGCGCGCACCCGCGCTGTGATGTCGAGCACTGCGCCGATCAGCCGCACCGCGACCCCGCCCTCGAAGAACACCAGCCCGCGCACCGCGAGCCAGCGCTCGCGCCCCGCCCCACCTTCGCCCGCTGCCCCGTCCCGCCCGGGCTCGTCCTCCACGGCCCCGCCATTGGCCGCGCCCACGCCCGCCGGGGCGACGGCCGGGTCGGGCGTCGCGGCGGCCGGCGCCACGCTGCGGCATTGCAGGTCGAAGGAGTGCGGGCCGGAGGCGTCGAGCGACAGGCGCACGCTCCGCCGGACGCGCTCCCTGTCGTCCGGGTGCAGCGCCGCCAGGAACGCCTCCCGCCCGGCCGACGCCGCGCCGTGCGGCCCGCGCGGCTCCGACGCGGCCCCGACCTCGCCGCGCGTCCCCGCGGCGCCGCCCCGCGAGCCCGCCCCGCCATCCACCCCGCCCGGCGACCCCGCCCCGCCCGATGACCCTGCGGCGCTCGGCGACCCCGCGGCGCCCGCCTCCGGCGCCGCCAACCCGAACAGCGCGTGGCAGCGCCGGTCCGCGACGAGCCGCCGCGACCGGGGCCAGTACTCGAAGGTGCCCAGCCGCGCCGCCTCGGTCGCCAGCCGCAGCCGGTCCTCGCTGGCCTGCAGCCCGGCCTGCGCCGCCAGCCGGTCGGTGAGGTCGAGCATCGCGCCAACCATCCGACGCGGCGTGCCCGCCGCGTCGCGCAGCACGAAGCCGCGGTCCAGCACGAAGGCGTCGCTGCCGTCGCCGCGCCGGAACCGGTACTCGTCTGTCCAGGTCGCCCCGCCGCGCTCGACCACCGCGCGCACCCGGTCGCGGACCCGGTCGCGGTCGTCGGGGTGCACGTGCTCCGCCCACCAGGCGTCGTCGGTGCGCCCGCCCGGCGGGCGATGGCCGTAGGACTCGCCCAGAGCCTCGCTCCACTGCACCTCGTCGCGCTCCAGGTCCCAGTCCCAGATCACGTCGCGCGTGGCCAGCGCCGCCAGCCGGTGCCGCTCCGCCGACAGCAGCAGCGCCTCGTCCGCGGCGCGCTCCGCGCTGTGGTCGAGCACGATCGCGAGGAAGCCCAGCAGCCGACCGCCCCCGTCGCGCAGCGGGGTCAGCGTCCCGGTGGCCCAGAACCGCGAGCCGTCGCGGCGCACGTGCCAGCGCGCCTCGCGCGCGCAGCCGCTGCGCACCGCCCGGCGCAACGCGGCGCGCACCAGCCCGGCGTCGCGGTCCTCGGGCGCGAAGATCAGCCCCACCGGCCGGCCGAGCATCTCCTCGCGCTCCCACCCCATCAGGATCGCGGCGCCCCGACTCCACTCCGTGACGAGGCCGCGACGGTCCGTGGACAGCAGCGCGTAGCCGGTGGAATCCTGCTGGAGCGCGCGCAGCGTCGCGTCGCGCAGCACCCAGGTTTCGGTGCTGGGCGGCGAGGCACCCGGCCGGGCGGCATCCTTCATGGCGGCGTTCCAGAACTGGTCACGCTATGACGCCCGGGCGGCGCGAATGTTGCAGGCCGCGCGGGGCCGGGCACGGGCCGGGTACGAGACGCGGCAAGGAAGGCAAGGCCAGGGCTCTGCCCCAATTCCTGGAAGCGGGGACCCGCCAGGGGGAGCCCCCCTGGACCGGCTTCCCTTAAGAGTAGGGTTCCAAGGGCCCTGCCTTTGGCGGGGTCCCCGCCTTGAGGCATGGGGGCAGAGCCCCTGGCCTTCCTTGCCTGCCTGGTCAGGATCAGAGGCCGCCTGCGCTAGAGCCCCTCGAACCACGCCGCGTACGGCGTGTCGCGCGCCATGCGCCGGTTGCAGTCCGGCGCCCCGTCCGTCCACCACGCCGGCCCGCGCTCGCCCAGCGCCCGCTTCGCCGCGTCCACCCGCGCCCGCGCCGCCTCGCGCGCGGCCGCGTCGCCCGCCCGCATCGCCGCCCCCTTGGCCCTGCGCGCGTCCATCAGCTCGCGCGTCAGCCCCGCGCGCGCGGCCTCGTCGAGCCCCGGGTCCGTGCAGCGCCACAGCCGCCCGCGCACCACGAAGTAACGCCCGTCCGGCGTCACCGGATGGCGCATGGCCCGGCCCAGGGCGGCGCGGCGCCTACAGCAGCACCGGGATGCCGTGCTGCTTGGCCTTGCCGTGCGGCTCGACGTGGATGCTGATGACCGCCTCGCCCAGCTCCGCGCGGATGCCGTGCTCGATGCGGTCGCAGATCTCGTGCGCGTCCTCCACCGCCATGCGCGAGGGCACCACCAGGTGGAAGTCGATGAACGTCGCCCGCCCCGCGACGCGGGTGCGCACGTCGTGCGCCTCGATCGCGCCCTCGGCGTGGCGCGCGATCAGGCTGCGGATGGCGGCCACCTCCTGCGGGTCGCCGACCTCGTCCATCAGCCCGCCCACCGCCTGGCGCAGCATCCTGTACCCCGCCCACAGGATGCCCGCCGCCACCAGCACCGCCACCGCCGGGTCGAGCCGCAGCCACCCCGTGACCGGCACCAGCGCGAAGCCCGCCAGCACCGCCGCCGTGGTGCCCACGTCGGCGAGCACGTGCCGCCCGCCCGCCGCCAGCGCCGGCGACCTCGCCCCGCGCCCCTGCCGCAGCAGCACCAGCCCCCAGGCCAGGTTGCCCAGGCCCGCCAGCGCGGTCAGCCCGATCCCCAGCAGCGGCGCGTCCGGCACGTGCGGGTGCTCCCACGCCGCCCACGCCTCGCGCCCGATCAGCAGCGCCGTGGTGAGCACCAGCGTGCCCTCCACCATGGCGCTGAAATACTCCGCCTTGTGGTGCCCGTAAGGGTGGTTGGCGTCCGCCGGCCGCGCGGCGTACCACAGCGCGAACAGCGCCGTCGCGGCGCCCGCCACGTTGATCACCGTCTCCAGGGCGTCGGAGTACAGCGCCACGCTGCCCGTGACCCAGTACGCCGCCGCCTTGAGCGCGAGCACGGCCAGGCTGACGCCCACGCTGCCCCAGGCGACCCGCATCGTGCGATCCATCGGCCCCCCGCGCGCCTTGCACCGCGGTTGTAAGGCAATCCAGCGGCCTGCGGAACGGGTCCAGGGAAGGAAGCAAGGTTGGGGCTCTGCCCCAAACCCCGCCAGGGGGAAGCCCCCCTGGACCGGCTTTACTCAAGTCATGGGATCATGGGCCTCGGACCCTTTGCGGGTCTGGGCGTAGCTGCCCGAAGGTTCCGACGATCCGCTTGGATCGTAGGGAATGGCAGCGGAGGGAGAGCCCAGCCTTGCTTGCCTTGCGCTACCTGCGCCCTGTGACGCAGCAACATCCGGGCGCGTTGCCCACCCTGTCTGCGACATGTTAGTAAATCTGACGGGTTCGGGGGACAGGATATGGGCGTCAGCGACCATTGGCAGTACCAGGGGCGCCAGAACCACGGCTGGTTCGGGCATGGCACGGGGCCGGGCAAGGCCGTGCTTGCCGCCTACAACCAGCCCGTCAATCAGTCCGTCGTCGACGCGAGCATCGACGAGCGTGCCTTCGGCCTGATTCATGCCGTGATCTGGGCGCTTCCCGCGTCCCTGCGCGGACGTATTGAAGCGCAGTACCAGCACGAGACCCTGCCTCGACTGAAAGAGGCTCTGACGGCGTGGATCAGGGGCGCGCGCCTTGAGCCGGACGTCTTCGCATCGCGCTTTCTCGGTCGCACAGGCGACGACCCTGTCGCTCGCGACCTCCACTTTGCCGCCGGACTCGCTGCGACGGCGACCAGCCACGCGGACAGGGCAGAGGCTGCGTACAAGCTGGCAGACGCGATCAAGGGGGTAGGCGTCGATGGATGGCCCCGGTTCGTCGCCGACGCAGCCGAGCGCGCCCGCGATCCGGCGACGCAGGCGGTCATCCAGGCGAGCAGCCAGCCGCCCCCTCACGCTCCCGACGCGATCCGGCCCGTCTATCCG
>CAXSES010000232.1:0-5223 GCA_964236225.1 uncultured Acetobacteraceae bacterium | reverse complement strand
TCGGAACCTTTGGCCAGTCTCGCCCCTGGACCCGGCTTGACTTAAGGGAAGGCGGTCCAGGGGACCTTCCCCTGGCGGGGTTTGGGGCAGAGCCCCAACCTTGCTTGCCTGGCGTCACTCCCCCGCCCGCACCACTGCCGGCTGCGCCTGGCGCCGTGTGCGGAACAGCCGCTGGATGACGGAGTAGAACACCGGGGTGAAGATCAGGCCGAACCCGGTCACGCCGAGCATGCCGAAGAACACCGCCGTGCCCAGCGACTGGCGCAACTCCGCGCCCGCGCCGGTGGCCGTGACCAGCGGCACCACGCCGAGCACGAAGGCGAACGACGTCATCAGGATCGGGCGCAGCCGGGTGCGCGCCGCCTGCACGGCCGCCTCGGACGGCGTGGCGCCGGCGTCCTCGGCCTGGCGGGCGAACTCGACGATCAGGATCGCGTTCTTCGACGCCAGCCCGACCAGCACGACGAAGCCGATCTGGCCCAGGATGTCCACGCTCATGCCGCGCAGCAGCAGCCCGGACACCGCGGCCAGCAGGCACATCGGCACGATCAGCACCACGGACAGAGGCAGGCTCCAGCTCTCGTACTGCGCGGCGAGCACCATGAACACGAACAGCACGGAGGCCGCGAAGATCAGCAGGGTGGTGTTGCCGGTCTGCCGCTGCTGGAAGGCGAGGTCGGTCCACTCGAACCCCATCCCGGCCGGCAGCCTCGCCCTGGCCAGAGTCTCCATGGCAGCCAGGCCGTAGCCGGATGAGACTCCGGGCATCGTGCCGCCCTGCACCTCCGCCGCGGGCGAGAGGTCGTAGCGCGGCACGCGGTAGGGGCCGGTGACGTCGCGGAAGCTCGCGACCGAGCCGATCGGCACCATGGCGCCCGAGGCGTTGCGGGTCTTCAGCCGGGCGATGTCGGCGGTGGTGGTGCGGAAGCGCCCGTCGGCCTGCGCGATCACCTGGTAGGTGCGGCCGAGATAGTTGAAGTCGTTGATGTAGGCCGAGCCGAGGAACACCTGCAACGCCTCGGACACCTTCTCCGGCGATACGCCGAGCCGCTCGGCCTTCACCCGGTCGATGTCGGCGTAGATGGTCGGCGTGCCGGCGCTGAACGGGCTGAACACGCCGGCCAGGCCCGGCGTCGCGTTGGCCGCGGCGGCGAGGTCCTGCGCCGCCGCCTGGAGCGCCGCTGGCCCGAGGCCCTGCCGGTCCTGCACCAGCATCTTGAAGCCGCCGGCGTTGCCGATGCCGGCGACCGGCGGCGGCGAGATGGTGATGATGAAGGCGTCCTGGATTGACGACAGGCGCTGGCGCAGCGAGGCCAGGATCACGCTGGCGCTCAACCCCTTCGGGTCGCGTTCGGCGAACGGCTTGAGGCCCGAGAAGATCGCGCCGGCGTTGGGGGCGTTGGTCAGGGTGGCGCCGTCGAGCCCCGAGAACGCCACCGCGTGCTCGATGCCGGGCGTGGCCAGGATGACGTCGATCGCCTCGCGCACCACGGCGTCGGTGCGGGCCAGCGAGGCGCCGGGCGGGAGCTGCAGCACGGTGATCAGGTAGCCCTGGTCCAGCTCCGGGATGAAGCCGGTCGGCGCGCGGCTGAACTGCCAGCCGGTCAGGCCGATCAGGAGGGCGTAGGCCACGAGCATCAGGCCGCTGAGCCGGATCAGCCGCGCCGTCAGGCGGCCGAACCGCTCCGACAGCCACTCGAAGCCGCGGTTGAAGCCCCTGAAGAACGCCACGACCGGGCGCGCCAGCAGCGAGCGCCGCCGCCTGCCCCCGGCTGCGCCGTCGTTTGCCGCGCCGTCATGGGCTGCGCCGTCGTAGGCTGCGCCGTCATGTGTCCCGTGCGGCCTGAACAGGATCGCGCACAGGGCGGGGCTGAGCGTGAGCGAGACGAAGCAGGAGATCACCGTGGACGCGGCGATGGTGACGGCGAACTGGCGGAAGAACTGGCCGGAAATCCCGGAGATGAAGGCCGACGGGATGAACACGGCGCACAGCGTGAGCGCGATGGCGATCAGCGCGCCGCCGACCTCGTCCATGGTGCGGTGCGCCGCCTCGCGCGGGCTCATGCCGAGGCGCAGGTTGCGCTCGACGTTCTCGACCACGACGATCGCGTCGTCGACGACGATGCCCACGGCCAGCACCAGCCCGAACAGCGACAGGTTGTTCAGAGAGAAGCCCAGCGCTGCCAGCACCGCGAAGGTGCCGACCAGAGAGACCGGGATCGCCACGATCGGGATGACCGAGGCGCGCCAGGTCTGCAGGAACAGGATGACCACCACGACGACCAGGGCGACCGCCTCCAGGATGGTGACCAGAACCTCGTGCACGGATTGCGCGATGAACGTCGTGGTGTCGTAGACGATGTCGTAGCGCAGCCCCTCAGGGAACTGCGTGGACAGCTCCGCCATCGCGGCGTGGATGTGCTGGGCGGTGGACAGGGCGTTCGAGCCTGGCTGCTGGAAGACCAGCAGCGGCACTGCGTCGAGCGTGTCGAGGTAGCCGTTCGAGCCGTAATCCTGCGCGCCCAGCTCGACGCGGCCGATGTCGCCGATGCGGGTGATGCGGCCGAGGCTGTCGGACTTGATGACCACTGCGGCGAACTGCGCCGGGTCGATCAGCCGCCCGAGCGTCTGCACGTTGAGCTGGAACGCGCCGGGCTGCGGCACCGGCGGCTGGCCGAGCACGCCGGAGGAGACCTGCACGTTCTGCGCCTGCAGCGCCGCGACCACCTCGCCTGCGGTCATGTTGCGGGCGGCGATCTTGTCGGGGTCGAGCCAGATCCGCATCGAGTAGTCGCGCCCGCCGAACACCTGGACGCTGCCCACGCCGTCCTGGCGGGCGATGGCGTCCTTCACGTGCAGGGTCGCGTAGTTCGACATGTAGATCTGGTCGCGCGAGTGGTCGGGCGAGAAGAGATGGATCACCATCATCAGGTCGGGCGAGCTCTTGACCACAGTGACGCCGAGCCGCTGCACGGCGTCGGGCAGGCGGGGCAGCGCCACGGCGACGCGGTTCTGCGTGAGCACCTGGGCGGTGTCGAGGTTGGTGCCGAGCTTGAAGGTGACGGAGACCACCAGCTTGCCGTCGCCGGTCGCCTGGCTGCTCAGGTAGAGCATGTTCTCGACGCCGCTGATCTGCTGCTCGAGCGGCGTCGCCACGGTCTGGCTCAGCACCTCGGCCGACGCGCCGGGGTAGGTCGCCGAGACCTGCACGATCGGTGGCGCGATCGCGGGGTACTGCGAGACCGGCAGGGTGAAGTAGGCGACGCCGCCGACGATGGTGATGAACAGCGACAGCACCGAGGCGAAGATCGGGTGGTCGATGAAGAAGTGCGAGAGGCGCATGGCCGTGCCCTATCCGGCCACGAGGTCGATCTTGCCCGGCTGCGGCGTGACCTTCGCCCCGGGCCGGACGCGCATCAGGCCGCGGATGACGACCTGGTCGGTGGCGGCGAGCCCGCCGGTGACGACGCGCAGGTGCTCGCCCTCCAGGGCGCCGATCGTCACCGGCCTGGGCGCCACGGTGCCGTCCGGCGCCACCACCATCAGCAGCTTGCGCGACTGGTCGGTCACGAGCGCCGCGTCAGGCACCAGCAGCACGGGGCGCGGCGCGGAGATCGAGAGCTGCAGGCGGGCGAACTGGCCCGGCGCGATCAGAAGGTCGGGGTTCGCCACGGTGGCGCGGGCGTGCATCGTGCCGCTGCCGCGGTCGACCTGGTTGTCGAGGAAGTCCAGCACGCCGCGGCGCGGCCAGTCCGTCTCGTCGCTCAGGCCGACCTTGACGGAGCGGTCGATGTCCGGCTGCCTCGTGGCGAGGTAGCGCTGGTAGGCCAGCGAGTCGGCCTCGCTCATGTCGAAGTCGAGATGGATCGGGTCGAGCGAGACGATGCTGGCCAGGTTGGTGCTGCTGGCGCCGCCGCTGACCAGGCTGCCCAGCGAGACCAGGCGCGCGCCGATGCGGCCGGTGAACGGCGCGGTGATGCGGGTGAAGTCGAGGTTGAGCTGGGCCGACTGGATCGCCGCCTTGCCCTGCTCGATCGCGGCGGCGGCGGCCTGCTGCACCTGGGTGCGCTGGTCGAGCGTCTCGCCGGACGCATAGTCGTTGCGGTGCAGGACGGTGGAGCGCGCGACCTCCTTGTTGGCCAGCTCCAGCCCGGCCTGCGCCGTCTGGTACTGGGCGATGGCCTGCTGGCGCGCGATCTCGTACGGCCGCGGGTCGATCACGAACAGCAGGTCGCCCTTGTGCACGATCTGGCCGTCGGTGAAATGGATCTCCGTGAGATAGCCGCCGACCTGGGCGCGCAGGTCGACCTGGTTCACGGCGGAGAACTGCCCGGTGAAGTCGCTCGACTGCGCCAGGGTGCGCTGCAGCGGCAGGCTGACCGTGACGGCCGGCGGCGGCGGCGCGGCCGCGGCCGGCGGCGCGGATTGGCGCTCGCCGGCCGCCCAGAAGCCGCCTCCCGCGAGGGCGAGCAGCACGATCAGGACGACGGCGCGGCCTCTGCCGCGGCGGCTTGCCGGCCGGTCGGTCGGCGGCGCCAGGGCGTCGAGGGATTCTAAGCGGCTGGCCATCTTGGTCTCCGGCAGGGTGGGGCGATCAGCGCAGGAGCTGGGTGAACAACGTGTCGGCGAACTGCTGCAGAGGACGGCGGCTCTTGGAAACCCTGGCCCGCAGCAGCGCGCCCTCCCAGGCGTTGAGCGCGAAGGCGGCGAGGACGGCGGGATCGGCGCCGGAGGCCATGTCGCCGGCCTGCTGCGCCTCGGCGACGCAGGCGGCGACGCGCCGGGTCCATTCGGCGTAGATGGACGCGATCTGGCCGGATATGACGGGGCTGTGGTCGGACAGCTCGGCCGCCATGTTGCCGATCAGGCAGCCGCAGGTGTAGTTCTGCGCCTCGATCTCGACGGCGACCCGCTCGAAGTAGATGCGCAGCCGGGCGAGCGGCTCCAGGTCGCGGCATTCCAGCACGCAAAGCGCGCTGCTGGCCTTGCTGTCCCAGAAATGCGCGATGGCGGCGGCACCAAGCGTCTCCTTGCTGTCGAAATGGTTGTAGAACGAACCTTTCGGCACGCCCGCGGCGTCGGTGATGTCCTGCACGCTCGACCCGTTGAAACCCAGCCTGCTGAACACGGACACGCCGGCCTGCAGCAGGCGATCACGGACGGGAGCGGCCTGCCTGGACATGGATTGAGAGATGACCGGTCGTCTCGGAATGTCAAGCGGCG
>CAXSES010000231.1:0-5231 GCA_964236225.1 uncultured Acetobacteraceae bacterium | reverse complement strand
GCGACGCGCTGGCTGGCGCGCGACCCAGGCGCGCGCGTGGGCTGCCTGGTGCGCGGCGCCGACGAGGCGGCGGCGCGGGCGCGTCTGGAGGCGGCGCTGCGCTGCGCGGTGCGCGACCAGGCGATGGCGGTGGATTTGGGCGCGCTGCTGTCGCGGGTGAGCGTGGTGCGCGGCGACATGGACGACCCGGCGTGGACCCTGCGGGCGCAAGCGTGGCTGCGCGGGCCGGCGGAGCTGTTCCACTGCGCGGCGAACCTGTCGTTCCGGGAGGCGGACAGGGCCGCGCTGTGGCGGACCAACGTGGAGGGGACGCGGGCGCTGGTGGCGGCGCTGCCGGCGATGCCGGAGGTGGCGGCGTTCAACCACGTCAGCACGGCGTACGTGGCGGGGAATCGGGAGGGGCTGATCCTGGAGGACGATCCCGCGCGGCCTGGGGCGTTCAACAACCCGTACGAGGAGAGCAAGTGGACGGCGGAGGCGCTGGTGCGCGAGGGGTGCGCGCGCGCGGGGGTGGCGTGGCGGGTGATGCGGCCGAGCATCGTGATCGCGCACTCGGCGACGCACAGGATGGCGTCGCAGTCGGGGTTCTACCAGGTGGCGGACACGCTGCTGCGGTTCGGGCGCAGCGCGCGGGGGCAGGAGGCGGGGCGGGTGCTTCTGCCGGTGCCGGAGGGGACGACGCTGGACCTGATCCCGGTGGACGTGGCGGTCGGCGAGATGCTGGCGCTGGCGGGGCGGGGGGAGGCGAGCGCGGGCCGGACGTTCCACGTCACCGCGGCTGCGCCGCTGCCGCTGGGCGAGGTGCTGCGCGCCCTCTCGCCGATGAGCGGGATGGAGATCGGGGTCATGGGGGAGGACGTGGTGACGGGCAAGGACGGGGCGGGCGGGGAGCCGGGGGCGCTCGCCCGGCTCGTGACGCACCGGCTGCGGCACTACATGCCGTACTTCTCGTATGTGCGGCGGTTCGACCGCAGCAACGCGGCGGCGGGCGGGGAGGAGGCGTTCCGGCTGGACGTGGCGGGGCTCGGGGGGTTCGTGCGCTCGTTCGTGGCGCAGCAGGAGGGCGGGGCGCAGCGCGCTCGCGGGACGGAAAGCAAGGCTGGGCTCTGCCCCTTTGCTTGAAGAAGGGGCCCGCCAGGGGCGAGCCGCCCCTGGACCGGCGCCACTTAAGGGAAGCCGGTCCAGGGGGGCTCCCCCTGGCGGAGTTTGAGGCGGAGCCTCAACCTTTCTTGCCTGACCGCTCGCCCCGGAGGGACAGAGGCATCTCTCAGGGGAAGACGGCGGCGAGGTTCACGCAGTTGGCGATCGCCTGGTAGCCGAGCGCGTTCGGATGCAGGTTGTCGCCGCTGTTGTAGGCGGGGTTGAGGTAGCTGGTGTTGTTCGGGTCGGCGACGCAGCTCGAGATGTCCACGACGGCGTCCGCGAGCTGCGCGCCTGTGCTCATGATCCACGCGTTCACCTCGCGCCGGATCGAGTCCGTGATCGCGGTGCCGTGCAGCGCGCCGCCGTCGACCGGCGTCGGCAGGCCGGGGAGCGCGTTCACCACGGGCGAGAACATGCCCACGCCCGCGCCCCTGGCGGGCGTGATCGTGGTCAGGATCGCGCGGATGCCCTGGGCGTGCAGCGTGGCGATCACCGAGGCGTAGGCGGTCTCGAGGTCGAGCCCGACCTGGTGCGAGCCGAGCGTCTGCGCGGGGATGTCGAACGCGATGTCGTTGATGCCGAGCTGCACGATCACGTCAGTGACGCCCGCCACCGCGAGCGCGTCCGTCCCGAGGCGGTCCAGGCCCTTCGGCCCGAAGAACGGCGCGAACGGGCCCTGGGTCAGGCGGTTGCCGGCGATGGCGCCGCTGACGATGCTGAAGCGGCTGGTGCGCGGCATCGCGTTGAAGCGGAGCTGGAGGAAGTCCTCGTAGCGCTGCTCGGCGCCGAGGTTGGAGACGTTCTCGATGAACGTGTTGTCCGTCACCGGATTGACGGTCAGCCCGTCGCTGATGCTGTCGCCGAACGCGACCACTGTGCGCGTCGCGCCGTTGGCGGGCGTGTTCGCGACGTCAAGGCCCGCGATGTACTCCCACGACGCCTCGAAGGTGACGCCCTGCGTCAGCACGAAGGGGAGGAAGCCGTCGCCGCTGTCCGAGCCCGCGGCGGCGGGGGAGCCGAGCAGTTCGCCCGCGGGCAGGCCCAGGGAGTAGTAGTTCAGCTCGCGCGACACCGAATGCGTCGAGGAGGCGACCGGGATGCCGAGGACGGGGTCGCCGTTCTGCATGCTGATCGCGAGCTTCTGGTAAGACGTCACGGGGTAGGGGAGCGGGTCGCTGGTGGCGTCGTGGCCCGGGAGCAGGGTGATCGACGGCCTGCCCGCGAAGGTGAACGCCTTGCTGCTGTTGGCCACGAGCTGCGCGCCGTTCTCCTGCAGGCCCACGAACACCTGGGAGAAGGTCACGGGCAGCGTGCCCTGGCGGTTGGTCAGGTGCAGCCGGATGGTGTTGCCCAGGCGACGGGGCGAGATGATGTCGCGGATAGTCTGCGTGCCGGGCAGGATGATGCCGGTGGTGCCCGCCGGGGGCGCGGCCCAGGCGGAGAGCCAGGGGGGCGTGGGACTGGCGCCGGCCCCGCCGCAGGGGATCGCGGCGACGGCCGCGGCGATGGCCCCGCGCAGCAATGATTTCAGCATGTCTCATGCGCTCCCGAATGTTTCGGCGCTCCGGGCACGACCGGGTTCCGGCTGCCTGCCTACGCTCGTATGCGCTACGGGCACGATCGCGGGCCGGATGCGGTCTTTTCGTGCAGCAACGCATGAAAAATGCGTGGGAGAGGGCACAGTGACTATTATTCGTGCGCAAATGCCTCATTGTTCCTCGCATTGCTCCGTTTCGAGGCGCAGCGCTCGTGCTGTCCAGGCCGGATCGGGGTTTGTCGAAACGACGCGGCGACGCGGCATGGCCAGGGCGGAGAGGGGCGTCTCGATCCCCCGACGCCGGCGGGCGGGCTGATACCAACGGCCGAATGCGACGGGCGTTCAGGCAAGCAAGGCTGGGCTCTGCCCAGACCCGCCCCTGCTTCAAGGCGGGGGGCGAGCCGCCCCTGGACCCGGCACAACTTAAGCAAGGCATTCTAAAGGCGAGCCTTTGGCGGGGTTCCCGCTTCAAGGCATGGGGACAGTGCTCCTGGCCTTTCTTTGCTGGACAGGTCGGAACTTGAAGGCTGTTGGTATGGGCGGCGCTTCGGTCTTGCAGGCGCCGGGCGCGGGAGCACTTAATTTCGCCACGGTCCCGTTCATTCTTCCGGGGCGGCAGAGGGGCAGTCTGGATGCGCGAGGGTGGGCCGGGTGCGGCCATGACGAGGACCAGGGCCGGTCGGGGCGTCGGCGCGGGCGCGCCCGAGGCTGTCGCGGCGCCCGCGGGGCGGGCGGGCGCGGCGGCGCGGCTGGACGCCACCAGCCCGCTGGTGCTGGGCAGCCACCTGGTCGGGCTGGCGCGCGACGCGGACCGGGCGGGGTTGACGGGGCTGGCGGAGCAGCTGCTCGCGCTGGCCTGCGCGGTGCTGGACCATCCGCCGGCGGCGTACGCGTAGGTCGGCAAGCAGGGCTGGCGCGTGAGGCCGGCAAGCGAGGCGGGCGCGTAGGTCGGCAAGCGAGGCCGGGCTCCGCCCATTGCCTGAAGGCGGGAAGCCGCCAGGGCGAGCCGCCCTGGACTGGCGCTCCCCGGGCAGGGCAGGGTCAGGGGTGGCTTGTCCCTGGCGAGAGGGAGCGGGGCCTCGACCCTGCTCGCCGCCCTGTCTGGCCCGCGGCTGACAATGGCGGGGCGATCGCCTACAACCGTCGCGTGGACCTCACGAGCGCCCTGGGTGTCGAGGCCGCCGAGCTGAGCGTGGTGGTGCCCTGCTACAACGAGGGGGCCAACGTGGCGCCGATGGCGCGGCGTCTGGCGGCGGCGCTGCCCGGCGTGCGCTGGGAGGCGATCTTCGTCGACGACGACAGCCCGGACGGCACCGCGGACCAGGTGCGCGCGATCGCGCGCGCCGACCCGCGCATCCGCTGCATACGGCGCATCGGGCGGCGCGGCCTGTCCAGCGCGGTGATCGAGGGGGCGATGGCGTCCTCGGCCGAGTACGTCGCGGTGATCGACGGCGACCTGCAGCACGACGAGACCCGGCTCGCGGAGATGCTGGCGGCGCTGCGCGGGGGCGCCGACCTGGTGGTGGGCAGCCGCCACGTCGCGGGCGGCGACAGCGCGGGGCTGGGCGGGCGCTGGCGGCACGCGATCTCGGGCCTGGGCATCCGGACGGCGCAGGCGGTGCTGCCGGTGCGGCTGAGCGACCCGATGAGCGGCTTCTTCATGGTGCGCCGCGAGGTGTTCGAGCGCGCGGCGCCCCGGCTCACAGGCGCGGGGTTCAAGATCCTGGTCGATCTGGTGCTGTCCTCGGGGGATGCGCTGCGCATCCGCGAGGTCGCGGTGCGGTTCGCGCCGCGCGTGGCCGGGGACAGCAAGCTCGACGTGGTGGTGCTGCTGCAGTTCGCGGGGCTGCTGTTCGACAAGGCGAGCGGGGGGGTGGTGCCGCTGCGCTTCGTCTCGTTCGCGTTGGTCGGGCTGATCGGGGTCGGCATCCATCTCGCGGCGCTCGACGCGGGGCGGGCTTCGGGCCTGGCGTTTGGCCCCGCGCAGGTCGTGGCGACGCTGGTGGCGATGCTGGCGAACTTCCAGCTCAACAACGTGGTGACGTACCGCGGGGCGCGGCTGCACGGGCGGGCGCTGTGGCGGGGGCTCGCGCTGTTTGTCGCCGTGTGCAGCCTGGGCGCGGTCGCGGACGTGGGGATCGCGCGGATGCTCTACGCGGCGCGCGGCGGGTGGACGCCGTCGGCGGTGCTGGGGGCGGCGGTGGGCGTGGTGTGGAACTACGCGATCTCGGCCACCCTGGTGTGGCGGCGGCGCTAGGCGGGCGAAGCCGGGGCTCCGCCCCCATGCTCAAAGCGGGGACCCGCCAGGGGGAGCCCCCTGGACCGGCTTTACTTAGGCCGTGGTGACAATTTCGAGGAACCGGTATCCCGTTAAGCGCCACCCTTGGTTCAGGGCTATTTGGAGGGTTCAATGCGACAAGCTGCTGGCCAACCGCAGAGGTTTCGTCCAGTTCGTCGCCACCATGATCCTGCTCCGGCGAAATCGTCACCACGCCCTAAGTATTTGTTTCCAAAGGCGAGCCTTTGGCGGGGTCTCCACTTCAAGACATGG
>CAXSES010000230.1:1756-5235 GCA_964236225.1 uncultured Acetobacteraceae bacterium | reverse complement strand
CCTTGATCATCTCCGGATCGAGCGCGCTGGTCGGCTCGTCGAACAGCATGATCTTGGGCTTCATGCACAGCGCGCGCGCGATCGCCACGCGCTGCTGCTGGCCGCCGGAGAGCTGGCCCGGGAACTTGTGCGCCTGCTCTGGGATGCGCACCCGCGTCAGGTACTCCATCGCCAGCGCCTCGGCGTCGGACTTCTTCATCTTGCGCACCCAGATCGGCGAGAGCGTGCAGTTCTCCAGGATCGTCAGGTGCGGGAACAGGTTGAAGCTCTGGAACACCATGCCGACCTCGCGGCGCACGGTGTCGAGCGCGCCCGTGTCGTCGCTCAGCTCCGTGCCGTCCACCACGATGCGGCCGGCCTGGTGGGTCTCCAGCCGGTTGATGCAGCGGATCGTGGTGGACTTGCCGGAGCCGGACGGGCCGCAGACCACGATCCGCTCCCCCGCCGCCACGGTGAGGCAGAGGTCGCGCAGCACGTGCATCGCGCCGTACCACTTGTTGACGTGGTCCAGCTCGATGGCGGGGATTGTGGCCTGGGACATGCTAGCTCCGGAAGGAAGGCCGGGGCTCTGCCCCACGGCCTGAAAGCGGGAACCCGCCGGCGGCACGCCCCCGGACCCGAATCCTCCCGGGCCCGGGCACACGCCGGCGGCTTTGCTCAAACGCGAGGGTCCAGGGACCTGTCCCTGGCGGGGTCCCGCCTTCAAACATTGGGGGCAGCGCCCCTGGCCTTCCTGCGCTCACCGCCGCGCCGCCTTGGCGAACTGCGTCTCCAGCGAGCGGCTGTAGCGCGCCATGGCGAAGCAGAACGCGAAGTAGATCGCGGCCAGGACCAAATAGATTTCGGTGGCGAAGCCCTGCCAGACCGGGTCGGCCAGCGCCACGGTGCCCGCGGTCAGCAGGTCGAGGATGCCGATGATCAGCACCAGGCTGGTGTCCTTGAAGAAGCCGATGAAGGTGTTGACCAAAGGCGGGATCACCAGGCGCAGCGCCTGCGGCAGGATGACGAGCCGCATCTTCTTCCAGTAGGACAGGCCGAGCGCGTCGGCCGCCTCCGCCTGGCCGCGGGGCAGGGCCTGGAGGCCGCCGCGCACGATCTCCGCGAGGTAGGCGCCGGCGAACAGGATGATCGCGACCTGGGCGCGCAGCAGCTTGTCGGGGTTCAGGCCCTGCGGCATGAACAGGGGGAACAGCACGCTCGCCATGAACAGCAGGCTGATCAGCGGCACGCCGCGGATCAGCTCGACGTAGCCCACGCACAGCAGGCGCACCGCCGGCATCGCGCGCGAGCGCCGCCCCAGCGCCACCAGCACGGAGAGCGGGAAGGCGAACGCCAGCCCGAACGTGGCCAGGATCAGGGTGAGCGGCAGGCCGCCCCACTGGTCGGTGCCGACGGCGCTCAGCCCGGGCAGCCCGCCCCCCATCAGCGCCACGACCGCCGCCAGCACGACCGCCCAGGCATAGGCCAGCTCGCGCCGCCACAGCCTGCGCCAGGCGGAGGCGGCGTAGAGCGCGACGAACAGCGCGACCACGAGCGCCGGGCGCCACTGCTCGTCGTAGGGGTAGCGGCCGAACAGGATGAAGCGCCACTTCTCGCCGATCACCGCCCAGCAGGCGCCGGCGCCGTTCAGTCGGCGGCACACGGAGCTGTCCGGGCCGGCCGGCGTCTGCGGCACGCTCCAGACGGCGCGGATCACGCCCCACTCGATGAAGCCGAACGCGGCGCGCAGGATGATCGCGCCGAGCACGAGCGTGACCGCCGTGCTGGCCCACGACCCGAACAGGTTGGCGCGCGCCCAGGCGAGCGGGCCCGCGCCGGCCACGCGCGGTTGCAGCATCGGGGGCCGCAGCATCGCCGGCGCTGCCACGGGCGGCGGCGCGACGGCGGCGGGAACCCCTGCGAGCGAGGGCACAGGCGAGGCGGCGGCTTGGAGGGGAGCGGATTCCGCGTCGCCCCGCGCGCCGGCCTCGGCGCGGGCACGCTCGCGCGCCGTGTCCATGGCGCTCAACGCTCCACCAGCGCGATGCGCCGGTTGTACCAGTTCATGAACAGGCTGATCGACAGCGAGATGCTGAGGTAGGCGGCCATGATGATCGCGATGCCCTCGATCGCCTGCCCCGTCTGGTTGATCTCGGTGTTGGCGATCGAGACGATGTCCTGGTAGCCGATCGCGACCGCGAGCGAGCTGTTCTTGGTCAGGTTGAGGAACTGCGAGGTCATCGGCGGGATGATGACGCGCAGCGCCTGGGGCAGCACGATGCGGCGCAGCACCGTGGCGCGCCTGAGGCCGAGCGCCTCTGCCGCCTCCCACTGGCCCTGCGGCACGGCGAGGATGCCGGAGCGCACGATCTCGGCGATGTAGGTCGCGGTGTAGAGCACCAGCCCGCTCAGCAGCGCGCCGTATTCCGGGCTCAGCGTGACGCCGCCCTGGAAGTTGAAGCCGTGCAGCGCCGGCACGTCCAGGGACAGCGGCGCGCCCGCCGCGAGCCAGGCCAGCAGCGGCAGCCCGAGCAGCAGCGCCAGGGCGACCGGCGCCACAGGCGGGCGCACGCCGGTGCGCTCCTGCGTGCGCCCGCAGCGCCGCGCCCACGCCCAGGCGAGGCCGATCGCCAGAACCAAGGCGGCCAGCACCAGGCCGTCGCCGGGCTGCCAGTCGATCGTCGGCAGCCGGGCGCCGCGGTTGGACAGGAACACGCCTGGGACCGGGTGGAACGACTGCCTCGGCGGCGGCAGGGTCTGCACCAGCGCGTACCAGAACAGGAGCTGCAGCAGCAGCGGGATGTCGCGCAGCGTCTCGACGTAGACCCCGGCGACGCGCGACAGCAGCCAGTTGCGCGACAGCCTGGCCAGCCCGACCAGGGTGCCGAGCCCCGTGGCCAGCACGATGCCGACGACGGCGACGCGCAGGGTGTTGAGGAAGCCGACCAGGAGAGCGCGGCCATACGTGCTCGTGGCGGGGTCGTAGCCGATCAGGTGCTCGCCGACCGGCATCCCTGCGGTGCGACCGAGGTAGCCGAAGCCGGTGGCGATGTGGCGCGCCTCCAGGTTGCGGCTGGTGTTGACGACCAGGGTGGCGAGCAGCAGCGCCAGGCCGCCCAGGATCGCCGCCTGCCACACGACGGCGCGGAACCGCGGATCGGACCAGGACAGGGCGATCCGGCGGCGCGGCGGTCCGCTCCTGCGCGGCGCGGGGATCGTGGGCAGGACGGCTCCTGACATCGTTCGCTCCTGGTCCGGGCTGGCCATGCCTGCCCGGAATGCATCTGGCGCGCCAGGAGGCGGCCGCTCGTCGCGGGGCCGCCTGCATGGCCGCGCCATGGGCATGGCCGCGCTTGCGGTCCTGGTCAACGGCGGGCTCGCACGCGCGACCGGCGAAAGGTGCGCCCGGCCGCGTGGCTGTCGCCTGCGCGGCCCCGCCGCGGAGGCGGGCCGGGCTGCTCGCGGCGCAGGCACGCCGCCACCACACGAGGGCCTTGCCC
>CAXSES010000230.1:0-1656 GCA_964236225.1 uncultured Acetobacteraceae bacterium | reverse complement strand
CTGGCTGCCGCGCTTCTGGGCATAAAGGAACCATGATCCGACTGTGGCCAGGTGGCAACAGGCCTGTGGCCGCAAACTTGCACGCCCCTCGATGGCCGTTACCGGGCCGCGGCCCGGGCCTAAAGCAGACGGCTTCGGCACCGGACTCCACCGGTCATCGAGCGGAAAGTGACGCGCACATGGGTTCTACACGATACGGCCAGCGCACGGTGATCGCGGCCATCCTCGTCGCGGCGCCGGCGCTGGCGCAGGCCGACGAGCTGGTGCGCGTGGCGCAGTCGGTGCAGCCGAACGGCCCGGCGCAGCTCTCCGCGCCGCAGCTCCCGCCCGCGATCACCGGCAACACCGGCGGCGCCTCGGCCAACACCACCAACTCGACGCAGCCCGGGGCCGCCGCGGCGACCGCGACCGTCACAGTGCCGCCGCTGTTCTCCAAGGCGTGGTTCGACGGGGTGAAGTACGGCGCGCAGGTCGAGGGCGGCTTCACCTTCAACGGCGACCGCCCGGGCGACGGCCTCAACGTCGGAGACCTGGTCACCGACCACGCCAACCAGGCGACGCTGAACCAGGCGCTGCTCACGGTGCAGCGCGCGCCCGACCCGAAGGCGAGCGGCTACGATTTCGGCTTCGCTGCGCAGCTCATGTACGGCTCGGACTCGCGCTACTACCACTATTTGGGCGAGCTGGACCGCGACATCTCCAGCCGCTACCAGCTCTCCTTCATCCAGGCCAACGTGTCGATGCACCTGCCCTGGCTCACCGAGGGCGGCATCGACGCCAAGGCCGGGCAGTACCCGACCCCGCTGGGCTTCGAGGTGATCGACCCCTCGGCCAACCCGTTCTACAGCCACAGCTTCCTGTACAATTTCGGCCTGCCATTCGAGCACACCGGCTTCCAGGCGACCGCGCACGTCAACGACACGCTCGACCTGTGGTTCGGCGCGGACAGCGGCAACCAGACCACGCTCGGCGCCAACACCGGCGACAACAACGGCGCGCCCGCCGGCCTGTTCGGCTTCGGGCTGAACAACCTGGCCGGCGGCAAGCTCAGCGTCGTCGCCCTGAGCCATGTCGGCGCGGAGAACCCCTCGCGCGCCCTGCCCAACGTCAACGGCTCCCTGCGCTACTACAACGACGTCGTGCTCACGTACAAGGCCACGGACAAGCTGACCTTCACCACAGAGGGCAACTACGTGCGCGACGACTACGCCCGCGCCGAGGGCTACGGCGCCGTGCAGTACGCCTCCTACGCGCTCAGCGACACCGTGACCCTGAACGGGCGCGCCGAGGTGTGGCGCGACAATGCCGGGTTCTACGTCGCGAAATACCCCGGCAACCTCGACGCGATCAGCGCCCTCGGCGGCTTCCCGAACACGACGATCGCCCTGCCGCGCACCACCTACGGCGAGTTCACGGCGGGGCTGACCTACAAGCCCGCGATGCCGAAGCCAGTGACGCTGCTGCTGATCCGGCCGGAGGTGCGCTGGAACCGCTCGTTCTCGGGCACCCTGCCGTTCAACGACGGGCGCGACCGCGGGCAGTTCACCGCCTCGATCGACGCGGTGCTCGGCTTCTGAGCGGGCAAGGCAAGAAGGCCAGGGGCTCTGCTCCCCATGCCTGGAAGTGGGGACCCCGCCAAAGGCTCGCCTTTGGAAA
>CAXSES010000229.1:3506-5236 GCA_964236225.1 uncultured Acetobacteraceae bacterium | reverse complement strand
CGCCGCCATCAGCCCGTCTTCGCCTTCGGCGCCAGCTCCACCTTCAGCGACAGCTCGCGCAGCCGCGCCGCGTCCACCGGCGCCGGCGCCCCCATCATCAGGTCCTCGCCCTGCTGGTTGAGCGGGAACAGGATGACCTCGCGGATGTTCGGCTCGTCGGCCAGCAGCATGACCATGCGGTCGATGCCCGGCGCCGACCCGCCATGCGGCGGCGCCCCGAACCGGAACGCCGCCAGCATCCCCCCGAACCGCGCCTCCACGTCCACCTCGCTGTAGCCCGCGATCCCGAACGCGCGCACCATGATGTCCGGCCGGTGGTTGCGGATCGCCCCGCTGCTCAGCTCGATGCCGTTGCACACGATGTCGTACTGGAACGCCTTGACCGAAAGCGGGTCCTGCGTCTCCAGCGCCTCCATCCCTCCCTGCGGCATGGAGAACGGGTTATGGCTGAAATCGACCCGGCCGGTCTCCTCGTTCAGCTCGTACATCGGGAAATCCACTACCCAGCAGAACCGGAACGCGTCGGGCTCGACCAGCCCCAGCTCCTCGGCGACCCGCGTGCGCACCAGCCCGCTGAACTTGCGCGCCTCCTCGTGCGGCCCGGCGGCGAAGAACACCGCGTCGCCAGGACCCACGCCGCAAGCCTGGCGGATCGCCTCTGCGCGCTCCGGCTCCAGGTTCTTCGCGATCGGACCTTTCGCGCCGTCCGCGTCGAACGTGATGTAGCCGAGCCCGCCCGTGCCCTGCTCCCGCGCCCAGGCGTTCAGCCTGTCGAAGAACGAGCGCGGGTTCGCGCCCGCGCCCGGCGCGGGAATGGCGCGCACGATGCCGCCCGACGCCGCGATCCTCGCGAACAGCCCGAACCCCGACCCGGCGTAGTGCCCGGTCACGTCGGTGATGAGCAAAGGGTTGCGCAGGTCGGGCTTGTCGTTGCCGTAGCGCAGCAGCGCCTCGTCGTACGGGATGCGGCGGAACGGCGCCGAGTCCACAGCCCGCCCGCCGCCGAACTCCTCGAACAGCCCGCCGATTACCGGCTCCAGCACCGCGAACACGTCCTCCTGCGTGCAGAAGCTCATCTCCAGGTCGAGCTGGTAGAACTCGCCCGGCGAGCGGTCGGCCCGCGAGGCCTCGTCGCGGAAGCACGGCGCGATCTGGAAGTAGCGGTCGAACCCCGCGACCATCGCGAGCTGCTTGAACTGCTGCGGCGCCTGCGGCAGCGCGTAGAACTTGCCCGGATGCACCCGGCTCGGCACCAGGAAGTCGCGCGCCCCCTCTGGCGAGGAGGCGGTCAGGATCGGCGTCTGGAACTCCGTGAATCCCTGCCCGGCCATGCGCGCGCGCAGGCTGGCGATCACCGCCGAACGCAGCATCAGGTTGCGGTGCGTGCGCTCGCGGCGCAGGTCGAGGAAGCGGTAGCGCAGGCGCAGCTCGTCGGGGAAGCTCTCGCCGCCGGCGACCTGCATCGGCAGCACGTCGGCGGCGGACTGCACCACGATCTCCGCCGCGCGCAGCTCGATGGCGCCGGTCGGCAGCTTCGGGTTCACAGTGGCGCCCTCGCGCAGCACCACCTGGCCGGTCACGGTGATGACGCTCTCCACGCGCAGGGCGTCAGCCTGCTCGAACGGCGAGGAGCCTTGCCCGAACACGATCTGGGTCAGGCCGTAATGGTCGCGCAGGTCGACGAACAGCAGGCCGCCATGGTCGCGCTTGCTGTGCACCCAGCCGGACAG
>CAXSES010000229.1:0-3406 GCA_964236225.1 uncultured Acetobacteraceae bacterium | reverse complement strand
AAGACGAAGCAGAGCTGCCACAGGCACGTCGTGCGCCTGGTCAGGCCGAGAAGAACGACGGTTGCAAAAACCAGGGGGACGGTACTCAGATAGGCAAGGTCGAGCACCAGGCCGAGCGGCCGGCATGAGGCGACCACTCCGACAAGCCACGGTGCGCTCACGCCGAGCATCGCATCGGCCCGGGCGAGCGAGGCGTCGATCAGCGGAGCATGCGTGCGCAGGGCCGCAAGTGCGGCGAGACCGGCGACGATCCCGGACCAGATCACTGCCGCCAAGCCACCGGAGACCGGACCGATCAGCGGGTCGGGCCGAAGCTGGGTGTAGATCACGTGCAGGGTGGCTGGAACGAGGACAAGCCCCGCGCTGCCGTCGCCAGCGATCCCGGCGCAAGCGTGGTGTTCGTTGCCCGGAACAACGCCGCGGCGGCGAGCGTCGCGATGACGCAGAGGCCCCAGGACGACGGCGAAGGCTTCGGGTTGCGCATTGCGTCGATTATCGCAGGGATGCCAGGGCATCGCGGGCACGCCGGACCACGACCATAAGCAACCCCGCCACGACCAGGGGCGCCACCGGAACCCCGGCGTGCAGGGCCAGCGGCCGCGCCAGCAGCGGCAGCGCGAACGCTGCGGCCATCACCGGCTTTTCCCAGGGACGACCGCCGTCCTGCGCGATCAGCCTGGCCATCCAGGCCAGCGGTACGGCGAGAACCATCAGGTCGTAGTCGAGCAGGAACGGCGTCGCGAGGCAGGCGGCGGTGGCGAGGACCGCGATCTCCGGCCCCGCGCCAGGCCTGCGGCGAGTGACGAGAAGCACCGCGGCCAGAGCCGCCGCCGCGACGAAGGCCTGGACGGCGTAGGCGGCGGCCGCACCCGCGCCGAGCAGCCGCGCGGCGGCGAAGCTGCTGGCCATCTTGGGGTAGCCGACGAGCCCGGCCTCCAGCACCGCCCTTGCGAGGGCGACATTGGCCAGGAAACCTCGCCAGGCCGCGCCGCCGAGCGCCAACCAGGCCGCCAGGCTGGCGGCGCCGATGGTCAGAGCGGCCCAGGCGAGCGCGCGAACGCGGCCGGCCGCGAGCAGGGCGGGCACCACGAGCAGGGCGAGCTGCGGCTTCACGCACAGCAGGCCGAGGCAGAGGCCGGCGAGGCGCGGCCGGCGGTCGAGCTGCAGCGCGGCCACGCCCAGCAGCGCGGCCGAGAGCGCGCCGTTCTGCCCGTGCTCGGCATTCAGCAGCACCGCCGGAAATGCCAGCGCGACGAGGGCGGCAGGCCAGCCTCGAGGCAGCATCGCGCGCATCGCGGCGACATAGGCCGCGCCGGTCAGCGCAAGCCACAGCGCCGCCGCCACGCCGTAGGGCAGCAGCGCCAGCGGCAGGCACAGCAGAAGGAAGGGCGGCGGATAGAAGAACGCGTAGTAGTCCGCGGCGTAGCCGGCCCGCGCCGGGAAGCTCCGACGCTGCGCTGCGGCGTGCGCCACAGGGTCCCAGGCGGCTTCCGGGGCGCCGGACAGCGCGAGGCCGCCTGCGGTCCAGAAGCTGCTGAAATCCGTGGCGAGCGGCCGGCCCCAGGAGTCGGGCGCGGTGCCGCCCCGCGTGTCGACGACAAGCGCAAGCACCACGAGCGCGCCGAGGACGGCCAGGACCCTGACCCAGGCCAGGGCGCGGCCCCGGTCCAGCCAGCGCGCCTCGCGCAACGGGGCCGCGAGACCGGTCAACGCTGGGAGACGGTCATGATGCGGGCGCGGGCATGGCCGCCAGTGTGGCCGACGAAGCTTGTCTAAAAGTTACCGACTTGAGCTGCTGGCGCAAATCATACCAGCGGCCTTAAGTTCTAACCTGTCAGGAAAGGAAGGCCAGGGGCGCTGCCCCTGGACCCCGCCAAAGGCTTGCCTTTGGAAACCAATACTTAAGGGTAACTCGAAGAGTCACCGAAACTGGCTGTTATTCAGCCATAAGAATTTGCTTCTATTGATAATTGAAATTCGGGAAATAAATTTTTCAAGGTGCCCTTAAGTTGCGCCGGGTCCAGGGGCGGCTCGCCCCTGGCGGGTCTGGGCAGAGCCCAGCCTTGCTTCGCTTACAGGTCCAAACTCAGGGCCGCTGGTATTACTGGCGCGGGGCGGTCGGATTGGCGGGCAGGCATGGCGCCGTTCGCCGCAGGGCTGCCTTGCTTGGCCGTTCTGCGCTCGCCGTGTATGACCGGCCGATGCCCCGCCCCGATCGTGTCGCCTTCCCGTCCCCGGCCCTGGTGACAGACAGCGCCGCCCTCGACGCGCTTTGCGCCCGGCTGCGGGCCGAGCCGGTGGTCACGGTGGACACGGAGTTCATGCGCGAGCGCACCTATTGGCCGGAGCTGTGCCTGGTGCAGCTCGCGGGTGGGCAGGACGTCGCCGTGGTGGACAGCCTCGCCCCCGGCCTTGACCTGGCTCCGCTCGGCGCGCTGCTCGCCGACCACAGCGTGGTCAAGGTGTTCCACGCCGCCCGCCAGGACGTGGAGATTTTCTTGCAGTTGTTCGGCGCCGTGCCGATCCCGCTGTTCGACACGCAGGTCGCGGCGATGGTGGCCGGATTCGGCGATCAGGTCGGCTACGACGCGCTGGTCTCCTCGCTGTGCGGCGGGCAGATCGACAAGGCGCATCGCTTCAGCGACTGGGCGGCGCGGCCTCTGTCCAAGGCGCAGGTGGACTACGCCGCCGCCGACGTGACCTGGCTGCGCGTGGTCTACGACCGACTGTGCGAGAAACTCGCGCGCGAGGGCCGGCTTGACTGGGTGGGCGAGGAGATGGCCGTGCTCACCCTGTCCGAAACCTACCGTCCTGACCCGGAGACGCTATGGGAGCGGCTGCGCCCGCGCACAGGCAACCGGCGCATGCTCGGCCACCTGCGCGCGATCGCCGCATGGCGCGAGCGCGAGGCGCAGCGCGTCAACGTGCCGCGCGGCCGATTGCTGAAGGACGAGAGCCTGCTGGAGATCGCCGCCACCGCGCCGCGCGACGCCGACTCGCTCGGCCGGGTGCGCGGCGTCACGCGCGGCTTTGCGGAGGGCAGGAGCGGCCAGGCGCTGCTGGCGGCCATCGCCGAGGCGGCGGCGCTCCCGGAGGACGCCCTGCCGGAAAGCCCGTCCGGCCGGGACGGCCCGCGCCCCTCGCCGGCGCTGGTGGCGCTGCTCAAGGTGCTGCTGGCGGCGAAGGGCGAGCAGCACCAGGTCGCCGCGCGCCTGCTGGCCTCCTCGGACGACATCGACCGGCTGGCGAGCGAAGAGATGCCTGACGTCCCGGCACTCGGCGGCTGGCGGCGCGAGGTGTTCGGCGAGGACGCGCTGGCGCTGAAGCAGGGCCGCGTGGCGCTGGGCGTCGAGGGCAGGCGGATCAGGCTGATCCGGGCCTGAGCCAGGGGCCGCAGTCATGGTTT
>CAXSES010000228.1:0-5316 GCA_964236225.1 uncultured Acetobacteraceae bacterium | reverse complement strand
GGCCGTTGGTATTAGAGCGTTTTCGGGGTTGATGGGTTCACATCCCACACGCAACCAAGCAGGCGCCGTCAGGTCTGACATTCGAAGGTGAGGCCATGTGACCCGAAGAGGCTCTAAGCAAGGCCGGTCCAGGCGCGGCTCGCCCCTAACGACCTGCCTCCGTGCCGGCCCTCGCCGCTCAGCGCGGGCGGAACACCACGCGCGACGCCATCGCGAAGTTGACGAACATCCCGGCCAGCGAGCCTGCCGCCACCGCCAGCACCGGGAATTGCCGGCACAGCGGCACGGTGGCGACGAGGGCGAAGAACGTGCCCCGGTTGAGCACGAAGCCGCCCGCGCCGGACAGGACGAACAGCGCCCACTGCCTGTGAGCCTGCCCCTGCTCGTGATCGCGGAACGTCCACAGCCGGTTGAGCAGCCAGTTCAGCGTGCTGGCCACCAGATAGGCCACCACGCCCGCCGCGTACAGACCGACCCAGGGCGCGGCGGCATACACCGTCACGGTGTCCCACACGAAGCCCAGCGTGCCGACCACGCCGAACTTGAGGAAGCGCAGCACCGCAGCGAGTCGCGCCGGCGTGACGAGGCGTCGGCGGGGCAGGGCGAGGCTCTCTGGCATGGTCACGGCGCGTAGAGGAGCGGGCGAGGCGGTGCAAGACGCATCGACTCGCCGCGCGGAACCGGCCTCGCCCGTGACGGCGTCACCGCGTCCGACGGGACGGGCGGAGCCGGGAGGATCGCCGGAAGGCCAGAACGGGTCGCGCAAGAAAAAGGAGGACGCCTCGCGGCGCCCCCCTTCGCAACCCGTCCCGAGGGAAGGGTTCAGTGCAGGATGATCTCGACGCGACGGTTCTGCGGCTCGCGCACGCCCTTGGCGGTGGGCACCAGCGGGTTGCTCTCGCCGTAGCCGTGGATGGCGATCTCGCCGCGCGGCACGCCGTCATGCACCAGCTCCGCCTCGACGCTGCGCGCGCGGCGCACGGAGAGGCCCTGGTTGTAGGCGGCGGTGCCGGAGAGATCGGTGTAGCCGTTGACCTCGATGCGGGTGGTCTGCACGTGGGTCGACGCGGTGGCGGCCTCGCGAATGATCTGGCGGGCGCGCTGGGTCAGGTCGGCGCGGTCCCAGTCGAAGAACACCAGGTAGGTGCGGGCCGGCGTGACCGGAGGCGTCGCGATCGGGGCAGGCGCCGGCGGCGGCGGCGGGGCGGTGTTGAAGGCGTAGCGCAGGCCGACCATGAACTCGTGGTTCTGCGCCTCGTCGAACTTGGCGTTGCCCTTCGAGACGACCCCCGGACCCTGGTAGTAGGTCGCGTGATAGGCGTTCTGGTTGAGGTCGCCGAGGTAGCGGTACTCGGCGGTCAGCGCGAGGCCGGGCAGCTGCGCGATGTCGTAGGAGACGCCGACGATGCCCTGGTAGGCGAAGTTGCCGCTGGTGCCGCCGGTGCGCAGGACCTGGCCGTTGTTGAACACCGAGCTGAGCGGGCTCAGGTGCGTCCAAAGGTAGCCGGCGCCGACGCCGACGTAGGGCGTGACCGGAATGCCGCTGATGCCGAACACCGACAGGTTGAAGTCGTAGAGCACGTTGGCCAGGCCGCCGTAGCTCTCGGTGTGGCCGCGCGAGGTCGAGGCCACCGCGGTGCGGACGAGGTTGTTGACGTTGTTGTTCGTGTAGTGGCCCTCGATCTCGGCGCGCAGGCCGTTGCCGAGGCCGTAGCCGACGCTGGCCACGCCGTCATAGCCGTCGCCGAAGCGGTAGCGGGTGTGCGCGCGGATGCCGTCGCCGCCGCCGTTGCTCGGGCCGGGACGCAGGTGCTCGTCCATCAGCAGGTTGTAGCCGGCGCCGGCGGCGACGTACAGGCCGTCGATCGGCGGCGCGGTCTGGGCCGAGGCGGCGGCGGCGAACGCCGAGCCGAGGAGGGTTGTCGCCAGGAGGGCAGAACGGATCCGCATCGTGTCAAAGTCCTTCATTCATGCGCCACTCGGACAACCGCATCAGCGGCGGCGGCGCGAACGGCACCGTAAGAGCACAGAAAGTTGCCCGGTTGCCCTCACAGATTGTAATGGCAGCCCCGTTCCGATGAACCAGCCGCCAGCGTTGCTCAACGGCCACACCCTGTCAGGGGCAGGTTACAGTCAAGCGCGCGCGCCATCCGGAGCCGCAAACCCGCAATGCTTGGCTGAAATGGGCCACACGCATGCCTCGGCGCCATGAGCGTGGGAGGCGGCGGCCGGAGGCGGCGCGCGTGAACGCGGAGTGCAGCACGGGTGATCCTGCAACCGGGGCGCGAAGTCGCAAGATGGCCTCACGGACTGTCCGCGGCGAGGCGGCAAGCCAGGCCGGCGTCTCCCTCCGATGCCCGTTGCCGACGGCAAGGCGGGCCACCGGAGCGTTCGCGCAGCTCAGCCCCAACGCGCCAGAGTCTCGCTTCCCGGGCATGAAGCCCTTGCAACCCGTTGCCTGGACGAGGTTTCCAGGGGTAGGCCTTTGGCGGAGCCTCAGCCTTGCCCGCGTCCCGCGCGTGGCGCGGGGTCCGGGCGAGCCGGCCCGCAATGCCTGCCGCGCGCCGACCTTGCCCGCCCTCATGCCACCTGCCATGACCGCGCGGCGATGAACGACGACCCCGCCCCGAGCCCAGCGCTGCTGCCCGCCGGCCTGCGCGACCTGCTGCCGCCCGAGGCCGAGACGGAGGCCGCGTCGGTGGAGGCGCTGATGGCCGCCTTCGCCGCGCATGGCTACGAGCGGGTCAAGCCGCCGCTGCTGGAGTTCGAGGACGGCCTGTTCGCGGGGCCGGGCGCCGCCGTCGCCGACCAGACCTTCCGGGTGATGGACCCCGACACCCATCGCATGATGGGCCTGCGCGCGGACATCACGCCGCAGATCGGCCGCATCGCCGCGACCCGCCTGTCCCTGGCGCCCCGGCCGCTGCGCCTGTCCTACGCCGGCCAGTGCGTGCGGGTGCGCGCGGGACAGCTCGCCGCCGGGCGCCAGGTGCCGCAGGCCGGCATCGAGCTGATCGGCGTCGACACCGCGGAGGCGGACGCGGAGACGATCCTGGTGGGTGCGGAGGCGCTGGCCGCACTCGGGCTGACGCAGGTGAGCTTCGACCTGCTGCTGCCGCAGATGGCGCCGGCGCTGCTGGACTGGGCCGGGATCGCGCAGGGCGCCGCCCGCTCGGCGCTGACGCACGCCCTCGACCGCAAGGACGCCGCCTCGGTGGCGAGCCTGGGCGCGCGGCTCGACGGGCCGATCATCGGCATCCTCACCGACCTGCTGCGGGCGTCGGGGCCCGCGGAGACCGCGCTGGAGGCGCTGGCGCGGGTGAGGCTGCCGCCGGCGGCGTTCGGGCTGGCGGTGCGGCTGCACGACGTGGTGGAGGTCGTGCGCCGGCGCGCGCCGGGTCTGCGGCTGACGGTTGACCCGATCGAGTTCCGCGGCATGCGCTACCACACGGGGCTGTGCTTCTCGATCTACGCGCCCGGCTCCCACGAGGAGCTGGGCCGGGGCGGGCGCTACGTGTCGGGCGAGGCGGAGCCGGCGGCGGGCCTGACGCTGCTCGCCGACGCGATCCTGCGCATGGCGCCGGCGCGTCCGGTGCCGCGGCGCGTGTTCGTGCCGCGCGGAAGCGACCCCGCGCAGGCGCAGGCGCTGCGGGCGCGCGGCTTCGTCACCGTGGCGGGACTCGTCGACGTCGCCGACGCGGCGGCGGAGGCGGCGCGGCTGCTGTGCACCCACGTGTTCGGGGACGGGGCGGCCGTGTGCCTGGCGGGCGCGAGTCCGGAGGCCCTGCCTCCCGGCTCTCCCTGAGACTTCACCCCCCGAACCCTCGACTTTCTTCCTGATGTGCGCGGGTCTGGGGGCGCTGCCCCCAGCGGGTCCCCGCTTTTAAGCAGCGGGGCAGAGCCCTGGCCTTGCCTTCCTCCCGACAGGTCCGCGCAACACCCGGGGGCTCGCGACGTCTGGCGTGCGCCCCGGTCCGGGTGGCACATTCGCGCGGCAGGACGCCTGGGGCGACCCGGGCTGCGGGAGGACTGGCGGATGGCGAACGTCGCGGTGATCGGCGCCCAGTGGGGCGACGAGGGCAAGGGCAAGGTGGTGGACTGGCTGGCGAGTCGCGCCGACATCGTGGTGCGCTTCCAGGGCGGCCACAACGCGGGCCACACGCTCGTCGTCGGCAACCAGACCTACAAGCTGTCGCTGCTGCCGTCCGGCCTGGTGCGCGGCAAGCTCGGCATCATCGGCAACGGCGTGGTGGTCGACCCGGAGGCGCTGCTCGCCGAGATCGCGCGCGTGAGGGCGCAGGGCCTTGCCGTGGGGCCGGACACGCTGCGCATCGCGGAGAACGCCACGCTGATCCTGCCGCTGCACGCAGCGCTCGACCGGGCGCGCGAGCAGGCGCGCGGCGAACGCAAGATCGGCACCACCGGCCGCGGCATCGGCCCGGCCTACGAGGACAAGGTGGCGCGGCGGGCGATCCGGGCCTGCGACCTGGCCGAGCCGGCGACGCTGGACCACAAGCTCGACGAGCTGCTGCTGCACCACAACACGCTGCTGGCCGGCCTCGGCGCGGAGACCTTCCGCAAGGACGTGCTGATGGCGCACCTGCTGGCGCTGGCGCCGCAGATCCTGCCCTACGTGGAGCCGGTGTGGGAGCGGCTGGACGAGGCGCGCCGGGCCGGCCGACGCATCCTGTTCGAGGGCGCGCAGGCGGTGATGCTCGACGTGGACCACGGCACCTACCCGTTCGTGACCAGCTCCAACACCGTGGCGGCGACGGCCGCGTCGGGCAGCGGCATGGGGCCCGCGGCGGTGGGCTTCGTGCTGGGCATCGCCAAGGCGTACACCACGCGGGTCGGCTCCGGCCCGTTCCCCACCGAGCTTCACGACGCGACCGGGCGGCTGCTCGGCGAGCGCGGCCACGAGTTCGGCACCGTGACCGGGCGCCCCAGGCGCTGCGGCTGGTTCGACGCGGCCCTGGTGCGCCAGGCGTGCAAGGTCGGCGGCGTGGCCGGCCTGGCGCTGACCAAGCTCGACGTGCTCGACGGCCTGCCCGAGCTGCGCGTGTGCACCGGCTACGAGATCGACGGCCGCAGCGTGCGCCACCTGCCGGCGGGGCAGGCGGCGCAGGCGGCGGCCACGCCCGTGTACGAGACGATGGAGGGCTGGGCGGACTCCACCCGCGGCGCGCGGTCCTGGGCGCAGCTCCCGGCGCAGGCCATCAAGTACGTCCGCCGCATCGAGGAACTGGTGGAGGCGCCGGTGACGCTGCTCTCCACCAGCCCCGAGCGCGACGACACGATCCTGGTGCGCGACCCGTT
>CAXSES010000227.1:0-5325 GCA_964236225.1 uncultured Acetobacteraceae bacterium | reverse complement strand
CCCTGCTGCGTCGCCGCCCTTGCTGCGCCGCAGCGATCCCGCGTGCGCCGTGCGGCGCCGCCACGGTCCCGCGCGTGCAGGGCAGCAACGTATCCGCCCCGGCCAGTCCGCGCGTGAACTGCCGGCTTGATGACTCGTACAATCGCATGTAGAGCCGCGGCGAGCCCCTGGATTGTCTCTCTGCGCGAGATTTTATTCGCTGATCTGCATCCAAGGGGCTGGGAAAGCCGATCCATGCTAATATCTGTAGGCGCAGACAGGAGAGCCGTGTGAGCGATACGCTGACCAACCAGGCGGTGCAGCCTGCGTCGGCCTTCGGCCCCTCGGTCGGGCTGAACGTGTCTTCCGACGCTCCGGCCGCCACGTTGCTGGCAGAGGCGCACGCGCTGGGCGTCGCCAGCGTGCGGGCCGTGGTGACCAACGCCGCGCAGGCCGCCGTCCTGACGGCGCTGGCGCAGAACGGCCTCCGGCTCGACCTGGTGCTGGCCCCAGGGCAGAGCGCTGCCGGGTTCGCGGGCTTCGCGCAGCAGATCGCGGCCGCGGCGCCCGGCTCGCTCGCCTTCCTCGAAGGGCCGGACCTCGTCGCCAACCCCGGCTACACCTACACGAGCAACGGCGCTCTGCTCACCGGCTACGCGGCCGCGAACCAGGCGAGCGTGGACATGGTGCGGGCGGCCAGCGCCGCCGGCCTCGGCAACGTCGCCACCCTGGGCTACAGCTCGGCGGCCGGCGTGCCCGCCAGCGACCCCACGACCCAGGCGCCGGTGCAGTACGTCAACATCAACCTCGGCGACGTGGCGCTGGCCGAGCCGGACCTCGCCGCCTTCACCGCCGCGCAGGACGCCGCGCAGAGCACGAACCGCGCCGCCGCTCAGTACGTCGTCACCAATGTCGGCGGCGCGGGTCCGGGCTCGCTGCTCGACGCGCTGCTCGACGCGCAGTACGTCTACGGGTTCTACGGCGCGCCCGGCGGCGCCACGCTGGCCCCCGCGACCTTCCTCGCGGCGGCGGGCGGGGCGGGCGGGCCGGCGGCGCTGTTCAACGCGGACGGCTCGCTGTCTGCCACGGGCGCCGCCTACGCCAACCTCGCCGCGATCATCGCCGCGGGGCGCTCCGGCAGCGCGGCCGGCTCCACCCTTTCGGTCGGCCTGGCGCCGGCGGAAACCGGGGTGCAGTACGACCAGAACCTCCAGGTGTTCGCGGGCCCGGGATCGAGCGACGACGTGGTGATCTGGGGCGACACGGAAGCGCCCTCGGCGGGCGGCCACGGCCCTTCCGTGCTGAGCTTCGGCGCGGTGGAGTCCAGCGTGTCGGTGTTCGACCCGACGCAGGGCACAGCGGCGCTCGCCACCTACAGCAACGTCTCCGAGCTGGACATCGCCAACTCGCCCAACGGGCCGCTGGTGGTGCAGGTGTCGGGTGTCACGGGCACCGGCGCGGGTGCGCCCGCCACCTTCCTTGGCGCCAATGGCGGGGTGTACGCCGTGACCAACGCCACCGGCACCACCTTCCTCACCCCGATCGGCGCCGCGGTCGCCGTGACCGCCTCCGCCTCCGGCAGCGACGTGGTCAACAGCCGCGGCAGCGACACGATCACCGCCGGCGGCGGCACCGACGTCGTGTACGCGTCGGGCGCCGCGGCCACAGTGACCGGCGGCGCCGGCACTCTGATCTTCATCGCCGGCGGCGGCGCCTACCTCGCGGGCGGCGGCGGCGGCACGGACGTCCTTTACGGCGGCTCCGGCGCCGACACCCTGATCGGCGCCACCGGCGCCGGCAGCACGCTGGTCGCGGGCGCCGGCAACGCCACGCTGGTCGGCGGCGGCGGCAACGCGGCGGTGATGTTCGGCGGCCTGGGCACCACCGGCTTCTTCGGCAGCGGCGGCGGCAACGACACCCTGGTCGGCGGCGTCGGCAACAACACCTTCACCACCACCCACGGCGACATCGTGTTCGGCGGCCCCGCCACGGCCAGCGACAGCTTCTATCTCACCGGCGGCGAGATCGTGGTCGAGGGCGACGGCTCGGACGCCGTCACCTTCTACGCCGGCGCGTCGACAGTGTTTGGCGGTGCGGGCGCCACCGCCTTCACCCTGGCGGCCGGCGCGGGCGTCAACAGCGCGGTGATCGGCTTCACCGCCGCCGATCATTTGACCCTGGCCGGGGTGGGCGCCGCCGACGCGGCCGCCGCCGTGGCGCACGCCGCGACCGGATCGTACGGCACGATGCTGAGCCTTGCCGACGGCTCCACTCTGACCCTGTTCGGCGTGGCCTCCCTGGACGCATCCCAGGTCTCCGCCGGGTAGTTTCGCTGGACCTTGCCCGCCCGGGCACGCTACGCGCTTCGCAACCGCAGCATCCGCCTCCGACCGCCTCGCCTGCCTTCGCCCGCCCCGACCCCGCCCCGGCTGCCGTGACGCGACCTCGATGGCCGCCGACGGCCTGCCAGTGACCATCCACGCTGACCCAGAGGACCATGATGCACACGCGCTACACGCTGATGGCCGGCGCCGCCGCGGTTCTCGCGACGCTCGCCCCTGGTGCTCCCGGCGGCCTCGCGCCCCGGGCGGCGGCGGCCGAGCTGCTCCCCCCCGTGCCGCTGCTGACCAGCGGGCTCGCCGCCAACCCGGCGCCGGTCTCCGGCTGCGCCCCGGCCGCTGAGACAGGACCCGTGGACGAGTTCCACGTGTTCACGCGCAACACCGCGCGCCCCGACGTCGGGCCGTACACCGTCCAGCTTCCCGGCTATGCGTCCAACCCGACCCCTGGCAGCGATTCGTACCGGCCCTACCTGATCCAGGCCAATCCGGGCGACACCATCCGCCTCGACCTGACCAACCAGCTTGGCGCCGACGACGAGGTCAACGTCCATTTCCACGGGCTGATCGTGTCGCCGCACTCTGCGAGCCCCGCGGCCACGCCCTGCGGCCTGCCCGGCGACTACGTGTTCACCCAGACCGACCCTGGCGCCACCACCTCCTACCGGGTGGACGTGCCGGCGACTCTGCCCGGCCGGCTGCTCGGCGCCACCAACTCGGCCACCGCCTACCCGTCGGGCCTGACCTGGTTCCACGCCCACATCCACGGCAAGACCATGGACGACGTGGCCTCGGGCGAGGCCGGCCTGGTATCCATCGGCGACACCGTCGGCTCGCTGCTGGCCAGCCCCGGCGCCTCCGCCGCCGACCGGGCTGCGCTGCAGGCCACGAAGACCAAGTACCTGGCGCTGCGCGACATCCAGCTCGCCGCGCCCTCCGCGTCGAATCCGAACGCCGCTTCCCCGGGCACCCCTGCCACCTGGCTGCGCGGCGCCACCTCGGAGTTCGACTTCCAGGCCTGCCGCGAGGGCTCGTTCGCCTCCCCTGTGATGCCCGGCACCACCAACGTCACCCACGGCAACGGCTGGTGCGGCCATTCCGGGCTGCGCTACATCAACGCCGACATCAACCACTCGCATGACGTGAACGGCGTCAGCCCGGACACGCGCTGGCTGTTCACAGTCAACGGCCAGCTTTTCCCCGACGTGACGATCGCGCCCAACTCGAACCATCTGTGGCGGATCGCCAACCTCAGCGACACCCAGACCTACGTGCTCCAGCTCACGGAGGACAGCACCGGGCAGCTGCAGCCGATGCAGGTCGTCACCCTCGACGGCGTGGTCACCGGCACCAGCGGCGATCCCAGCAGCGCGAACAAGCAGCTCGGCGTGACGCTGAAGCAGATACTGATGCTGCCCGCCACCCGCGCAGAGGTCTTCATCCCGAACACCGCCACCACGGCTGACCGGGTGCTCACCCTGTCCAACGCGGGCGCGTCGACCGGCGTCAACACGTCCGCCAACCCCGGCTTCAACGACTACCAGGGCATCCAGACCCCGGCGTTGAGTCTCGCCCACGTCATCATGAAGTCCGGCCAGCCCGCCGCCACCCAGCCGCTGAGCATCACCCTGGCCGGCGCCGCCGCCACCACCCAGGCCAACACACGCGGCCTCACGGCGACCTCGACCGCAGCGTTCGCCGCGCCGCCGACCAACTGCATCGCGCTGCCGCAGTACGGCGGCACGTCGTATGGCTTCCGCAGGCGCATCGAGTTCGCGATCGGCAACAACCTGGCGATCGGCAGCACCGTGATCAACGCGGCCACCGGCCAGTCGATCGACACGTCGCTCGACGCCCACGGCAACGGGGCCAGCACGATCCCGCAGACCTTCTTCCAGCCGGCCGACATGCTCAACCCGACGGCCGACCGCCACATCTGCGCGCGATTCGGCGAGCAGGAGGTGTGGGAGCTGATCAACTACTCCAACGAGATGCACAACTTCCACATCCACCAGGCGAAGTTCCGCCTGAGCGTGCCCGGCGACCGTGGCGTGCCGCCCGGCTACACCTCGGCGATGGCGATCACCGACCCGAACAACATGGTCGCGGCGCTGGCGCCCGAGGTCGCTGGGCAGAGCCCGGTGGCCAACGTCGACCTGTGGCACGACACGCTGCCGGTGCCGCCCGCCTCGACCAACGGCGTGCCGGGCCGCGTGTTCGTCACCATCCCGTTCAAGGCGCGCCAGCAGATCGGCAGCTTCGTCTATCACTGCCATTTCCTCTACCACGAGGATCTCGGGATGATGGCGGTGGTGCAGGTGTACGACCCGCTCGCGCCCACCCGCGTCACCGAGAACGCGGTCGACGACGCGATCCGCGCCAGCATGTGCGCAGCGCCTGGCTCTTCCGTGCTGCCCAGCCCCGGCGACAGCCTGATGCAGCGGCTGCGGGCCATGGCGGGCAGCAACCCGACCTGAAGCCGGGCGGCGCCGGCCTCTCGGGCCGGCGCCGCTCCGCCCCGGTTGTCGTCGGAGCTGTTTCTCGCCAGATCGGTGGCGATTCTCGTGACTCCACACGTCTCGCGTGCTTTCTCCGGGTCCCACCCTGACGAGAAAGCTCTTCATGAAAACCACCGACCTGATCGACCATGTTGCCACCGTTGCCGGGCTGGACCGTCTGGTCGCCAGGACCGCCGTCGAGGCGGCGCTGTCCGGCATCGTCGCCGCGGCGAGCAGGGGCGACGAGGTCAGCCTCGCCGGATTCGGCAAGTTCAAGGTCAAGGACAGCCCGGAACGGCAGGGACGCAACCCGGCCACCGGCAAGGCGATCACCATCGCGGCGTCGCGCAAGCTCGGGTTCGCGGCGGCCAAGCAGGTCAGGGACGCGCTGGCGGGATGATACCAGCGGCCCTGAGTCCTGACCTGTCAGGCAAGGAAGGCCAGGGGCTCTGCCCCCATGCCTTGAAGCGGGGGACCCCGCCAAAGGCAGGGCCCTTGGAACCCATCAC
>CAXSES010000226.1:0-5330 GCA_964236225.1 uncultured Acetobacteraceae bacterium | reverse complement strand
GGAGCGAAGCCGCCCCTGGACCTGGCTTGACTTAAGGAAGGCGGTCCAGGGGACCTTCCCCTGGCGGAGTTTGAGGCCCGGTGCTTGAAGGCGGGGCCTCAACCTTGCCTGCCTCCGCCCGCCGCGCCCAAGGGCTGCCGTCAACGCGAGGCTGCGGGATTTTCCGGCCAGTCGTGCCGTGGGTAGCGCCCGCGCATCTCGCGCCGCACCTCGGCCCAGCTCCCCGCCCAGAACCCGGCCAGGTCGCCGGTGATCGCCACCGGTCGCCCCGCCGGGGAGAGCAGCGCCAGTTGCAGCGCCACCCGGCCGCCGGCCAGCCGGGGCGTCTCGGCCAGGCCGTAGAACGCCTGCGCGCGGGCGCTCGCGAGCGGCACCGGCTGCGCGTAGTCGATCGCCGCGCGCCCGCCTGGCAGGGCGAGGTGGGCCGGCAGGTCGCGGTCGAGCCGGGCGGCGTGGCGGCCCAGCCTGGCCCGCAGCGCCGCCGCCAGGTCGAGCGAGGCGAGGTCGGCGAGGCGCGACAGGCCGGCCAGGAAGCCGGCCAGCCAGTCCTGCACCGCCTCGGACAGCGCCGGGTCGGAGAGGTCGGGCGCCTCGGGGTCGAGCCCGCGCAGCCAGGCGGCGCGCGCCTGGAGCTGGCGCGCGGCGTCGGTCCAGGGCAGGGCGTCGAGCCGGGTGGCGACGGCGTCGGCCAGGGCCGCGGCGGTGCGCGAGGGGTCGGCGGCGACCACGCGGTCCTCCAGCACCAGCGCGCCCAGCCTGCGTCGCCTGCGCGACAGCACCGCGCCGCTCGACGGGTCGAAGCCGTCCTCCAGGGTCTCGGTGATGGCGTCGCGCAGCACGGGCGGCAGAGCGTCCGGGTCGAGCGCCGCGGCCAGGCGTATCTGCGGGGAGGCGCGAACCTCCAGCGCGCCCACCGCCAGCAGCCTCGCCTCGGAGAGCGGGTCGGCGCGCGGCAGCCTCGCCCCGCCGCCGCCGGACAGCCTGAACGCGCCCGGCTCGCCGCGCCGCTGCGCCACCCGGTCGGGAAAGGCGGCGGCGAGCAGCCTGGCGGGGTCGCCGGACGGCTCCGCGTCGGCGCGCAGGCGGCGGCGGTACTGCGTGGCCGCGCGTCGGATGCGCGAGACGGCGCCACGGTCGACGGCGAGGCCGGGCGGCTCCGCGCCCGCCAGCAGCGCCAGGCGCAGGCCGATCTCCGCCGACGGCGCCTGGCGCGGATCGTGGGAGCGCAGAGGGTCGCGCTCCTCGAGCAGCGCCGCGATGTCGGCGGCCAGCGCGGTCCCGCCCGGGTCCTCGGCGGAAAGCATCATCGCCGCCAGCCTGGGGTGCGCGCCGAGCCCCGCCATGCGCCGGCCGCGCGGGGTGATCCTGCCGCCCGAGGTCGCGCCCAGCAGGTCGAGCAGCGCGCCGGCGGCGGCGAGCGGCCCGGCGGGCGGCGGGTCCGCGAAGGGCAGGGCGGACGGCTCCGTGCCCCAGGCGGCGCAGTCCAGGCGCAGGCCGGACAGCTCGGCCTCCAGGATCTCCGGCCGGTCGAACGGCGGCAGGCCGCGGTGCAGCGCCTCCGTCCACAGCCGCACCGCCACGCCCGGCCCCTCTCGCCCGGAGCGCCCGGCGCGCTGCGTGGCGGCGGCGCGGCTGATCCGCACGGTGGCCAGCCGGGTCAGCCCGGTCGCCGCGTCGAGGCGGGGCGCGCGACGCCAGCCGCCATCGACCACGATCCGCACGCCCGGCACGGTCAGCGAGGTCTCCGCGATCGAGGTGGCCAGCACCACGCGGCGCCGCCCCTCCGCGTCGGGGCGCAGGGCGAGGTCCTGGGACGCGGGCGGCAGGTCGCCGTGCAGCGGCAGCACCACGGCGCCGCACCCGGAGAGGGCCGACTCGGCGCGGCGTATCTCCGCCATCCCCGGCAGGAACGCCAGCACGTCGCCGGCGTGCTCGGCGAGCGCCGCGCGCACCGCGCCGGCGAGCGCGTCGGGCAGGTCGCGGGGGCTGGCGATGTCGCGGCGCGCGTGGGTCACGGCGACGGGGAAGCTCTGCCCCGCGCTTTCCACCACGGGGGCGCCGAGCATGTCGGACAGCCGCGCCCCGTCGGCGGTGGCGGACATGGCCAGGATTCGCAGCTCGGGCCGCAGCTCGCGCTGCAGGTCCAGGCAGAAGGCGAGCGCGAGGTCGGCGTCGAGCGCGCGCTCGTGCACCTCGTCGAACAGCACGGCGTCTGTGTCGTCGAGCCCAGGGTCGCCCAGCAGGCGGCGCACCAGCAGGCCCTCGGTGACGACCTCGACGCGGGTGGCGTCGGACACCGCGCTGTCGAGGCGGGTGCGGTAGCCCACGGTGCGCCCGACCGGCTCGCCGAGCAGGAACGCCATTCGGGTCGCGGCGGCGCGGGCGGCAAGGCGGCGCGGCTCCAGCACCACGACTCGCCCGCCGCGCCGCCACGGCGCCTCGGCGGCGGTCGCGCGCAGCAGGGCGAGCGGCACCAGAGTGGTCTTGCCTGCGCCGGGCGGGGCGACGAGCACGGCGTTGGGCCGCTCGGCCAGCCGGGCGAGCAGCTCGGGCAGCACCGCGGCGACGGGGAGGTCGGGGGCGCTCACCGCCATGTGGAGGCGGCGCAGGAACAGCCAGGAAGGCCAGGGGCTCTGCCCCCCACGCCTGAAGACGGGGACCCCGCCAAAGGCAGGGCCCTTGGAACCCTTCTCTTAAGGAAAGCCGGTCCAGGGGGGCTCCCCCTGGCGGGGTCCCCGCCTCGAAGCATGGGGGGCAGAGCCCCTGGCCTTGCCTTCCTTGGCAAGTCAGAGCTTGAAGCCATTGATACCAGACGAATTAGTATCCGGAGGCCCCGCCTTCCGCCGCTCAGAAGAAGCCCGGGCCGAAGCCGCCCCACGGCCCCCAGCCGAAGCCGCCGCCGTAGCCGAACTGGGTGGCCTCGACCTGCTCGTCGGCGAGGCGCTGCTGCAGGCGCTGCTGCTGGTAGCGGCCGTAGGCGCCCTGCCCGCCGACGTAGAGGCACTGGCACACCACTGGGTCGGCGTAGAGGTAGGCGACCTTGTCGTCGTGGAAGCGCTGCACCAGGCGGTTGGGCGGCAGGCTGGCCAGCACCTGCTGGCGCTCGGGCGTGTTGGCGGGGCGCACGACGAAGCCCGCGGCGGACAGCAGGTTCTCCTTGTCCTGCGCCGCCTCCTGGGCGCTGACGCAGCCGGCGAGGCAGGCTGCCGCCGCCAGGACGGCCAGGAGGGTCGGCCTCGGGCGAGACGCCGTCGGCGGGGCGGGGTTTGACAGGGCGGGCCTCCGAGAGTGTGTGTCCCCTCGCCGGTTCGCGCAGGATGCGGCCGGGTTGCGGGCGCCGGGGACACGATGCAGCCGCGAGCCTGGGCGGCCGCGAGCCTGGCGCGCTTCGTGGCGGCGCACAAGATGATCCCCGCGCGACCGGCTCGCGTCGCGCTCGATCGCGGGCGAGCGGACACGGGAGGCAGGCCGATGCGTCGTTCAGGCAGCATGGTTCGGGGCGCGGCGGCCGGGGTCCGGAAGGGGCCGGCGTGGCGGGCGGGCGCGCCGCTCCTGCTCGCGTCGCTGGCGCTGGCGCCGGGCGTCGCGGCGGCGGCGGAAAGCGCCGCGGTCGCCAGCCGACGCCTGACCGCCACCCTGGTCAGCGACACGGACGGCCCCGCGCCGGGACGGCCGTTCCATCTCGGGCTGCGGCTGCGCATGGCGCCGGGCTGGCACACCTACTGGACCAACCCTGGCGACGCAGGCGCGGCGACGCTGCTGGCGCTGACCCTGCCGCAGGGGCTGGCGGCGTCGCCGGTGGCCTGGCCCGCGCCGGAGCGGCTGCTGGAGGGCAGCCTCGCCGCCTACGCCTACACCGGCGACGTTCTGCTGCCTGTCACTGTGAGCGGCGCCGCGGACGGCACGCTGCCGCTGCGCGCCCATGCGGAATGGCTGGTGTGCGCCACGGTGTGCGTGCCGGAATCGGGCGACTTCGCGCTCGACCTTCCCGCGGGCGACGGCGCCGCCTCGCCGCAGCACGCCCTGTTCGAGCAGGCGGCGGCGCGCACGCCGACGCCGTCCCCGTTCGCGGCGCACGTCGCGGCCGACGGCACCCTGTCGCTGTCTGGCCGAGAGATCGGCCCGGCGGCGGTGCGCGACGCCTATTTCTTCCCCAACTCGCCCACCGTGCTCACGCAGTCCGCGCCGCAGGCCCTCTCGGTGCAGGACGGCGCGCTGGCCCTGAAGCTGCCGATCGTCCCAGGCTTCGACGCCGGGGCCGGGCTCGGGGGCGTGCTGCGGCTCACCGACGCGAGGGGCGGCGCGAGCTGGCTCGACGTGACCGCCACGCCGGGCGCCGCCCCGGCCGGCCCCGCTGGCGCGGGCCTGGCTGACGCGGGTCCGGCTGGCGCGAGCCCGGTTGGCGCGGGCCTGGCTGGCGCGGACCCGGCTGGCGCGACCTGGGGCGTGGGCGTCGCGGCGCTGCTGCGCACGCTGCTGCTGGCGTTCTCGGGCGGGCTGGTGCTGAACCTGATGCCCTGCGTGTTCCCGGTGCTGGCGATGAAGGCGATGGCGCTGGCCAGGCTGTCCGGCGCCTCGCGCCGCGAGGTGCGGCGGCAGGCAGGGGGCTACACGGCCGGCGTGGTCGTCGCCTTCGCCGCGCTGGGAGGCACGATGCTGCTGCTGCGCGGCGCAGGGGCCGCGGCGGGCTGGGGGTTCCAGTTCCAGTCGCCGGCGTTCGTCACGCTCACCGCCTGGGTGCTGTTCGCGGTCGGGCTCGGCCTGTCCGGGGTGGTCACGCCGGCCACCGGCCTGGAGGGCGTGGGGCAGGGGCTCGCCGCGCGCGGCGGCGTCACCGGCAGCGTGTTCACCGGGCTGCTCGCGGTGCTGGTGGCCACGCCGTGCACCGCGCCGTTCATGGGGGCGGCGATCGCGGCCGCGTTCGCGGCACCCCCGGTGCTGGCGATGTCGGTGTTCCTGGCGATGGGGCTGGGGCTGGCCGCGCCCACCGTGCTGCTGGCGGCGGCGCCCGGGCTGGCGCGGGGCCTGCCGCGGCCGGGCGCGTGGATGGACGTGCTCAAGCAGGCTTTCGCGTTCCCGATGTATGCGGCCGCCGCCTGGCTGGCCTGGGTGGTGGCGGAGGAGGCCGGGCCGCCCGGGGTGCTGGCATGCGTGGGCGGCGCTGTAGCGATCGGCTTCGCGGCGTGGGCGTGGGGCGTGTCGCGGCCGGCGGAGCGCGCCGGGCGCAGGCTGGGCGGGGCGGCGGCGCTGCTCGGCGCGGGCGCGGCGGCGGCGGTGCTGGCGGCGCTGGCGGGCCTGCCGCCGACGGCCGGGGCGGCGCAGGCGGGGGC
>CAXSES010000225.1:0-5405 GCA_964236225.1 uncultured Acetobacteraceae bacterium | reverse complement strand
CCACGCTTCAAGGCGGGGACCTCGCCAAAGGCTCGCCTTTGGAAACCACTACTTAAGTAAAGCCGGTCCAGGGGGGCCTCCCCCTGGCGGGTCTGGGCAGAGCCCAGCCTTGCTTGCCTGAACGATCATCGCATTCGACCGCTGGTACAAGGTGGACCCGGCGGGGTGGCAGCCAGCAAGGCTGGACCTTGCCAGGAGCCGCCATGGGCTGTCCTCCTCCAGCAAAGGGCGACGGGAAATCGCTCGCCCAGGCGGGGCGTTCGACCGGCCTGCGTCAAGGCGGGGTGCGACCAGGCTTCGCCCCCCAGGGCATGGAGCCGGGGCGGCACTCTCCGCAGGCCCGCCAGGTCCGGCCCGATCAGCGCCGACCGCGGGCATAATGCCGCACCAGAGCCTCGCCCGGACCACTCTATAGAGTCTAATCAGGCCTTTGTGACAGGATTGCAAAAACAACGATCATGTTTATGCGCTTTCCTTCGGCGGTCAAATCTGCGCAGGTGGCCGGGATGCGAATCGTGAGTTCACGGAAACTGGTGTCAGCGGACAGATGTCAGAAAGCAATGGTGGATCTTGCATTTACCCTGATGTAGAGAATGTTGGCGCACTGCGAATGCGGCCTGAAGAACGCCTGCGACTGCTTGAGTCGGTTGCCATGCATGCAAACGACGCGATCCTGATTACCGAGAGCATGCCGCCCGGTTGTCCAGGTCAGCGCATCATCTATTGCAATGCAGCATTCACCAGGATGACCGGGTACGAAGAGGCGGAGATCCTGGGCATGAGTCCCTGCCGGCTTCAGGGGCCCGGGACGGATCGCGGGGCCCTCGACCGGATGCGGGCCGCGCTGGAGGCGTCCGAGCCGATCGAGATCGAGTTGCTGAACTACGGCAAGGACGGCCTGCCGTTCTGGGTCGAGCTCAGCATCGTCCCGGCCCGAAGCGGGACCTGCCGGCCGACGCACTGGATATCGATCCAGCGCGACGTGACGAAGCGGAAGGCCGACGAGGAGACGATCATCAGGGCGCGCGCCCTGGAAGCGCAGAACCGCGCCCTGGGCGCGGAGATCGAGGCGCACAGGCGCATGGAGGCGCAGCTTGTCCACACCGCCTTCTATGACGACCTGACAGGGCTGCACAATCGCGCCTTTCTCATGGACAGGCTTCGCTCCCTGCTTGCGCAGGTCAGGAGCCGGCCGGACGCCGGCTTCGCGCTGCTGTTCCTGGACCTGGACCGCTTCAAGACCGTCAACGACAGCCTCGGCCATCGCGTCGGGGACGAGCTGCTTCGTGCCGTCGCCAGGCGAATCGAGGCGTGCATCCGGCCCCAGGATGCCATCGCCCGCGTCGGTGGCGACGAGTTCGCGATCATCATCGACGATGCCCGCGCGGACGTCGCAGAGCAGGTTGCGCACCGCGTCCTGGGCGCGTTGACGCTGCCGCTCCATCTGAGCGCCTACGAACTGTATTCGTCGTGCAGCATCGGCATCCTTGGGGCGTCCGAGCGCTATGCGGAGGCCGAGGACATGCTGCGCGACGCGGACCTCGCCATGTACCGGGTCAAGAAGCAGGGCGGTCGTGGCTGCGCCCTGTTCACGGCGTCCATGCGCGAGGCGGCAGTCACCACGCAGGAACTGCAGATGGAGCTGCGGCTGGCGCTCGAGCGCGACGAGCTGCGGGTGCATTACCAGGCCCTGGTGAGTCCCGACGCCGCCGTCGCCGGGTTCGAGGCGCTGGTGCGCTGGCAGCACCCGCAGCGTGGCCTGATGCCCCCCGTCCTGTTCATCCAGGCCGCGGAGGAGATCGGCCTGATACGGCAGATCGGCCTGTGGACTCTGCGGCGCGCCTGCGAGCAGCTGCGGGCGTGGCACCTGCGTCATCCCGGCCGGGCGCTTCGCCTCGGCGTCAACGTCTCGGCCTGCGAGCTGGAGGACCCGCTGTTCGTCGAGACGCTGCAGGAGGTGCTCGACGCGACCGCGTTCCCGGCCCGTTCGCTCCAGATCGAGATCACGGAAAGCGTCCTGCTGACCCACCGCGAGACCATCGCCGGCCTGCTGGAGCGCATCCGCTCGATGGGCGTGAGGATCGCGCTGGATGATTTCGGCGCCGGCTATTCCTCGTTGTCCTACCTGGATCGCTACCCTCTCGACACGATCAAGATCGACCAGTCGTTCGTCTCGGCGCTCCCGGCTCAGAAGCGGACCCTGGCGATCGTGGAGACCATCGTGAGGCTCGGGCATGCCCTTGACCTGGAGGTCGTCGCCGAAGGCGTCGAGACCGCAGAGCAGCTTGACGCGGTCAGGACGCTGGGCTGCGACTATGTCCAGGGGCACTATCTCGCAAGGCCGTTGCCGGCCGCTGAAGCAGGGGCGCTGCTGGAGGCGGCAGGGAGCTAGGGCCTGGCGACAGGATGCCTTCCCATGCCGGGCGCCAGGATTGTCGACCCGCAGTCAGGCAGGGCCGGGTTCTTCCTCCGCTGCCCGCCCCAGCCCGGCCGCCCGCGCTGCCCATTCCAGCCTGGCCGCGTCCGCGCGTGCGACCTCCGCCCCGCCGCCGCGTTGTGCCAGGACAGGGCTGCGGACAGGCGGAAGCGCGGTCCGGACAAGGGTGCGGGTTCAGGCGGGAGCGACAGGCATGATCGCGAATGATCGACGCTGGGATGCGGAGCTGCTCGACGCGCTGCGGCGGCAGGGCGAGGGCGAACCCTTCGCCACGCTCGACGCGCAGCGGCGGGCGGCCGACGCCGCGGCGCTGGCCGGCGGCGTGGGCGATGACGGGGACGTCGCCGCGATGGCCGACAGCCGCGACCTCTGGGTGCTGGCGCGCGGACGGCGGGTGCAGTGCCGGGTGCACCGGCCGCGCGCCGACGCCGCGCTGCCGGCGCTGGTGTTCCTGCACGGCGGCGGCTGGGTGTTCGGCTCGCTCGACACCCATGACCGGCTGATGCGGGAGCTGGCCGTCGCAGGCGACATGGCCGTGGTGGGCGTGGACTACGCGCTGTCGCCAGAGGCGGTGTTCCCGCAGGCGGCGGAGGAATGCGCGGCGGTGTTCCGCCAGGTGGTCGCGGAGGCCGTGACATGGGGCCTCGACCCGGGACGCATGGTGCTGGGCGGGGATTCGGCGGGCGGCAACCTGGCGTTCGCCGCGGCGCTGCTGCTGCGCGACGCGGCGCAGGGGCGTGCGTCCGGCCAGGGGGAGTACGGGGCGGCGAACCCCTGGGCGACGGTCGAGGCATGGCAGGCGCTGCGCGGCGTGCTGGCGATCTATCCTGTGTGCGACAGCGCGATGGATGGCGTCAGCTACGCGGAATTCGCCATGGGCTATGGGCTGGGAGCGGCGGACATGCCGTGGTTCTGGGAACGCTACATCGCGGACAGCGCCACCCGGACAACGCCGCTGGCCTCGGTGAGCCGCGCGGCGCTGCACGGGCTGCCGCCTGTGCTGATCCAAGCGGCGGAGCTGGACGTCCTGCGCAGCGAGGGCGAGGCGATGGCGGTCCGGCTGCGCGAGGCCGGCGTGACGGTGCGCCACGAGGTGGCGGCCGGCGCCCCGCACGGCTTCCTGTCGCACAACCCCGCGGCCGTGCGCTCGCGCGAGACCCTGGCGCTGTCCGGGGAGTGGCTGCGCGAGCGGTGCCGCTTCTGATCTCGGACGACGTCACCGACGCGCGCGACTTTCGCGATGGCCAGGACGCGCCCGGGTGGCCGGAGGCGTCCTGTGCCAACGCCGCCCGTGCCGCGGCGGCGCACGGTCCGGCTGCGGCGCTGGTGGACGTGTCGCTCGGGGCGGGCGTGGACCGGCGCGACATCCTTGGCGGCGGCTGGTGCGAGGCGGAGGCCACCGCCACCTGGACCGGCGACTCCGAGGCGGGGCTGCACCTGCCGCTCGCGCCCGGCACGCGAGGCTGCGTGCTGCGCCTCACCGCCGCGCCGTACCGGGTGGCGCACAAGCTCGGGGCGCAGCGCGTGCTCGTGCTGGCGGCCGGCAGGCTGGTCGGGCGGATGCGCGTCGAGGCGCCCGGCGTGGCGGATCTGGCGATTCCGGCGGCGGCCACGCTGGGACGGCGGGTGCTGACGCTGACGCTGGTGCTGCCCGACGCGCGCCGCCCTTTCGAGCTGGGCGACAGCGAGGACCGACGCCTGCTGGCGCTCTCGGTCAGCCGCGTCGAGCTGCTGGCCGATGACGGCGGATGGTGCGCGGGCGGCGCGGTTGTCGCGGCGGACCGGATTCCTGCGCCGGGTCCGATCGCTCTCCTCCAGGACCCTCTCGGCCCGGCCACTTTCATTCCGGCAGGGTTCGGCGTGGCCGGGAACGCCGTCGCCCGGGAGGAGGGTGCGCGCGAGCCGCCGGACCGCGTGCTCCTGGAAGGATTCGAGTCGCTGGGCTGGAACGCGGAGTTCGGGTTCGTGCAGCGCCGCATGCTGGCGGAGCCGGCCGGGCTGCTGCGCTGGGCCTCGGCGCCGCTTGGCGCCGCAGTGCTGGCGGAGGCGCTGGACGCCGCGCTGTTCGGCGTGGGCGACCCCGCGCAGATCGCTGTCACGGCGCACGACGATGCCTGGGTCGCCACCGACCTGCGCTGGGGCTTTCGCGTCGAGACCCACGTGCCGCTGCACTCGATGGGCGGGGAGGCGGTGCGCGAGCGCGAGGCGCGGGTCCGCACGATGCTGCGCGCGAGGCTGCTCGACACGCTGCGCGAGGGCCGCCGCATCCTGGTGTACCAGGAGCGCCACCCCGGGGAGCGCGAGGCGGCGGGGACGCTGGCCGAGGCGATCGCCGCGCATGGCGGGTGCCCGCTGCTGTGGGTGTCGCAAGGCTCCGAAGTCGCGGTGCGGCGTCGGGGTCGGCTGCTGGAGGCGACGCTGCCGTGCCTGGCGCCGCCCGACAACCTGGCACGGGTGGCGACGGAGGACTGGCTCGCCGTGTGCCGGGCGGCGTGGCGGCTGGCGGCACGTTGAAGCAGGCAAGGCCAGGGCTCTGCCCCATGTCCTGAAAGCGGGGACCGCCAGGGGAGCCCCCCTGGACCGGCTCCCCTTAAGAGAAGGGTTCCAAGGGCCCTGCCTTTGGCGGGGTCCCCGCCTTGAAGCATGGGGGCAGGGCCCCTGGCCTTGCTTGCCTGCTTGACCAGTCAAGACCAAAGGCCGTTGTTATGACACGCCCGGCTTCACTGAATGACGTACGCCAATCGAGGGTCAGCAAACCCTTCACATGTCAATCAACTTGGCCGTGCGTATAATATCAACGGCGGAATGCGATGACCGTTCAGGCAAGCAAGGCTGGGCTCTGCCCAGACCCGCCAGGGGCGAGCCGCCCCTGGACCCGGCACAACTTAACAAAGGCGAGCCTTTGGCGGGGTTCAGGGGCAGGGCCCCTGGCCTTGCTTGCTAAACCGGTCATCGCATTTGGCCGTGC
>CAXSES010000224.1:0-5451 GCA_964236225.1 uncultured Acetobacteraceae bacterium | reverse complement strand
GGGGAGAACCCGGCGCGGCTGGGCAACCAGCATCCCAACATCGTGCCCTACCAGGCGTTCGCGACCGCGGACGGCCATGTCGTTCTGTCGATCGGCAACGACCCGACCTTCCGCCGCTTCTGCGAGGGCTTCGGGCTGGCCGGGATGGCGCAGGACGCGCGGTTCGCGACCAACGCGGCGCGAGTCGAGAACCGCGACCTGGTGACGCGCACGCTGGAGCCGGTGATGGCGGCGCACCCGACCGCGTGGTGGGTCGAGCGGCTGGAGGCGCGGAGGATCGGCTGCGGGCCGATCAACACGCTGGCCCAGGTGTTCGCCGACCCGCAGGTGGTGGCGCGGGGCATGGTGGTGACGATGCCGCACCCGGCGAGCGCGGCCGGGGTGCGCGTGATCGCCAACCCTGTGCGGCTGTCGGCCACGCCCGCGGATTACCGACTGCCGCCGCCGATGCTGGGCGAGCACACGGACGAGGTGCTGGCGGCGTGGCTAGGGCTGGACGAGGCGGCGCTGGCGGGCCTGCGCGAGCGCGGGGTGACATGACGGCCGCGACGCTGGCCGGGACCATGGCCGTGGAGGGCGGAGCCGGGAGCGGCGGCCCTCGCCCGGGCAGCGTGCGCTACCTGCTGGGCGCTGCGTTCCGCAGCATGGCCTACGTGGAGTGGGGTGACGCGGACGCGCCGGTGGTGGTATGCGTGCACGGCCTGACGCGCAACGGGCGCGACTTCGACCCTCTGGCGCGCGCGCTGGCCGACCGGTTCCGGGTGCTGTGCCCGGACCTGCCGGGGCGGGGCCGCTCTGACTGGCTAGAGGATGCGTCGCTTTACGAGCCGGCGTCCTACGTCGTGGCGCTGTCGCACCTGCTGGCGGCGGTGGGCTCGCCCGTGGGCTGGGTGGGCACGTCTCTGGGCGGGATCTGCGGGATGCTGCTGGCCGCGGCGGGAGGCACGCCGGTCGCGCGGCTGGTGCTGAACGACATAGGGCCGCACCTGCCGCTGGCGGCGATGCAGCGCATCCGCGGCTATGTCGGCGAGACCTCGGCGTTCGACGACTGCGCCGCGTTGGAGCGGCACCTGCGGCGGGTGCACGCGCCGTTCGGGGCGCTGGACGACGCGCAGTGGGCGCATCTGGCACGACATTCCGCCCGCACGCTGCCGGACGGGCGGGTGGCCCTGCACTACGACCCGGCGATCGCGACGCCGATCCTGGCGCGACCGGCGGCGGCGGTGGACCTGTCGCCGGTGTGGTCGGCGCTGCGGGTGCCGGTGCTGGCGATCCGAGGGGCTTCGAGCGACCTGCTCACGGCCGAGGGGCTGGCGGCGATGGCAGCGGACGGCGCGGCCGTGCATGTGGTCGAGGGCGCAGGACATGCGCCGGCGCTGATGGATTCACCTGAAATTGACGTGGTGAGGCGCTTCCTGTCGACCGGGGTCGGGGAGAGCGCGTCATGACCGTGGACGGATCTGGCGTGGCCGCAGACGCCGCGCCGCGCGGGCCGGGTGCGGCGCCGGACCCGGCGCCCGCCGCCGTGCTCGCCCCCGCGCTTGCCCTGGCGGCGCCGTCGACGGGCGCTGCGGTGCCGGTCGCGACCACGCAGGCTCCGCTCCCGGCCGGCGGCGCAGCGATCGACGTCATGCCGGGCCTGTACACGGTGGCGACGACGCACGGCACGGTGTTCGCCTGCGTGGACGGCCGCGACCTGCTGTCGCACGAGGCCGATCCGGCGGCGCCGGTCCTGATCTACCGGCCGCCGGCGTTCCCCGCGGTGGCGTTCCTGCTGCCGCGCCGGGCGCTGCACCTGGAGAGCGACCCCTGGGTGGCGACGATGCTGTCGCTGCGGGTGTGGGGCGACGCCACGGTGGGGTTCGCCCATCCGCTCACCGGGCTGCTGCTCAGCGCGGCGCCGCCGGACATGCGGGGGGGGCGGGTGCTGGCGGACCGCACGGCGCAGGGCCCGTGGGAGACCTTCGCGCTGCGTCCGGTGGCTTTCCTGAGCGCGGAGAAGCTGCTGCCGCTGCTGGCGATGATCGATCGGGTGCTGCCCGCCTGCGTCAGCGGCCCGGCCATGCTCCAGCTTCTGGAGTCAGGCGACGAGGTCACTCCGGAGGTGCTGCAGGCGATGGGGCGTCTGCTGCCGGCGGAGCACTCGACCTGGCTGGGCGCGATGCTGCTGCAGCGGCCGGCGGCGCTGAACGGGCTCACCGTGCGCCTGCTGGGCGATCTGTGGGCGGCGCAGGCGCTGCCGGAGCTGGCGGGCTGGCTCGCGGCGCCGGACCACGCGACCCATGTGAGGCGCTGCGGACGCGACTGCGACGTGCTGGAGGCGGCGGGCGGCGACGGCCGGCCGGTGTCCTTCGCGCAGACGCTCAACATCGCGGCGCGGGGCGCGGTGACGCCGCGGCGCACGCTCTGCGTGCTGGCGTGCCTGCGCGACGAGGGCGTCTATCTGCTGGACTGGATGGCGCACCACAGGGCGCTCGGCGTCGAGCACTTCTTCCTCTACAGCAACGACAACGCCGACGGCTCGGACGACCTGCTGGCGGCGCTGGCGCGGGCCGGCGAGATCACCTGGGTGGTCAACGACGTGCCGCCCGGGGCCTCGCCGCAGTACAAGGCGTATGGCCACGCGCTGCAGATGCTGCCGGAGATCCTGGACTATCGCTGGGTCGCGGTGATCGACCTCGACGAGGCGCTGGCCTTCGACACGGCGCTGCACGCGAGCTTCGCCGACTACCTCGCCTGGCAGGAGCGCGAGGCCGTCGACGCGATCGCCCTGAACTGGGTGGTGTTCGGCTCCGGGGGGCTGGCGACGCGCGAGCCGCGTCCGGTCGTCGAGCGGTTCCTGCGCCGCCACGCGGTCGACCGCCACGTCAAGTCGCTGTGCCGGCCGCGCCGCTTCGTGCACGCGCAGGCGCACTACCCGGTGGCGCCGTTCGGGCAGGCCTGGACGTTCCGCGGCGCGGAGGGCGGGCCGCACCCGCAGGAGCGCGAGGGCAACGCGGCGGCGTTCTCGCCCCAGCCGAGCGACCGTCAGGCGTGGGTGGCGCACTACGCGATGAAGTCTGCCGAGGAGTTCGCGCTGCGCCGCTCGCGCAACGCCGGCGACCGGGCGGTGACGCGCATGCTGCAACTCGACCTGCTGGGCACCGCGATGATCGAGGGCTTCCTCGACCAGCACCGTGCCGACTGGGAGGAGGCGGACGAGCGGGCCATGGTGTTCGCCGACGCGGCGGCCGGCGAGCTGGCGCGATTGTCTGCGCTGCCCGACGTGGCGGCGGCGGCGGCGGCGGTCGAGCAGGCCTACGCCGCCTCGGCGGCGCGGCTGCGCCAGGAGATGCGCGACAGCGCGCGCTTCCAGGTGCGCGGCTCGCCGGAGAACCGGCTGCTGCGCTCTCTCGCGTCCGCGCCCGCGCTGGCCGTGGTCGGCGCGGAGCCAGGCGGCGTGGTGGTGACGGCGCCGCTGCTGCGCGCGCCCGGCTGCTACCGGCTGCTGTCGTGCGACGGCAGCGAGGTGTTCGTGGCCGCGCGTGCGGCCACGCTGGTCACTGCGGACGGCGTGTCGCACGACCGCATCGCCACCATGGCGATCGTGCCGCGGGCGCGCCGCGACCTGCTGGTGCTGATGGAGGCGACCGAGGAGGAGAGGGCGGCGTTCCGGCTGCGTCCGGGGGGCCTGCGCAACACCGCGCATCTGTTCGAGGCGCACTGGGTCGGCGATGGCGGGCACGTCACCCTGCTGGACCCATCCTCCGGGCGCTTCGCCTCCGCGCCGCCGCCGGCCGACCCGGAGGAGGCGGCGCCGGTCGCGGTGGACCGCGAGGAGGCGGGCGAGTGGGAGGCCTTCTCGCTGGAGGCGGTGCGCGACATCTTCGTGCCGCGCACGGTGCGGGCGCGCGCCGAGGCGATCGAGGCGGTGCTGGCCGAGGGCGTGAACGCGGCCTCGGTGCTGGCGGTGGTGACGGCGGAGGGGCCGTTCGCGGCCGAGGTGCTGAACGCGGTGCTGCCGCTGCTGCGGCTCGACGAGCTGCAGGCGATCGGCCGCGCGGTGGTCGCCTCGGACGAGCTGACTCGCCGGCTGGCGGCGACCTTCCCGGGCGACGTGTGGGCGGCGCACGCGCTGCCGTCGCTGGCGGAGATGCTGGGTGTCGTGCCAACGGCGCCCGCGCCGTCGCGCGGCTTCGGCCTGCTGCGCCGTGCGGGCCGGCCGCGTCGCGACGAGGCGGACGCCTCGCCCAACCGCCGCGTGGTGGATGCGGCCTATGACGGCGTGGATGCCGCCGGGACGACCGGGGCGTTCGCGTCGTTCCCGCACGCGGTGGCGGTGCAGGCCAGGGGCACGGTGCTGCCCACGCGCGGGCCGTGCGTGGTGGCGACGCTGCGCAACGAGGGCCCCTACCTGCTGGAGTGGATCGCCTATCATCGCGCGATCGGCTTCGAGGCCTTCTACCTTTACAGCAACAACAACGAGGATGGCTCGGACGCGCTGCTGGGGGCGCTGGCGGATGCGGGGGCGATCACCTGGCTGGCGAACCGGGTGGTGGACGGCGCGTCGGCGCGGGCGCGCGCGTATGGCCATGCGTTCAGCGTGCTGCCGGAGGTGCTCGCCCACCGCTGGGTGCTGACCGCGGACGCCGACGAGTTCTTCGTGTTCGATCCGGAGCGGTTCGGTTCGGTCAACGACTACCTGGCGTGGCAGGAGCGGCGCTCGGTGGACGCGGTGGCGGTGAACTGGCTGCCGTTCGGATCGGGCGATGCCCCGGGCTGGCCTGACACGCCGCTGGTCGAGCGCAACACGCGCGTGCTGAACCGCCGCCATCTCGGCGAGGAGGTCAGGCTGGTCAAGACGCTGGCCAGGCCCGCGATGATGATGCACTCAGGGGCGCACGCGCCGGTCACTGACGAGCGCCGCACCCTGGTGTACCGGGCCGCCTCCGGCGAGCTGCACGGCAGGAGCCGGCCGGAAGGCGATGCGGACGGGCTGAACTTCGCGGCGACCCTGCGCACCGAGGCGGCGGCGGTGCACCATTACCTGTTCAAGTCGGCCGAGGAGTGGGTGTGGAAGAGGTCGCGCAACAGCGGCGACGCCGGGCTGGATCGCCAGCCCCGGGTGATGGCGCAGGCGGACGCGCACAGCTTCATGCGTCAGCACCGGGCCGCGGACGTGGTGATCGACGATCGCGCGTCCCGCTGCGCCCCGGCCCTGGCAGAGGGGATCGCGGCGTTGCGCGCGCTGCCTGGGGTGGCGACGGCGGAGGCGGCGGTGCGGACCGCGTGCGCGGCGCGGCTGGCGGCGATCGCCGAGGCCTACCGGTCGGACCCCTCGCCGGGCGGCTGGGACGTGCTGGGCCGCAGGTTCCTCCAGCTCGGCGGCTTCGGCCCGGGCTCGGCGCGGACTGCTGGCGAGGCCAGCTCGGGCCAGGCTGGCGCGGACCAGGCTGGCGCGGACCAGGCTGG
>CAXSES010000223.1:0-5456 GCA_964236225.1 uncultured Acetobacteraceae bacterium | reverse complement strand
AAGCCGGTCCAGGGGCGCTGCCCCTGGCGGAGTTTGAGGCAGAGCCTCAACCTTCCTTGCCACCGCCGGCAGACTCAGTGCCCCGGCCTGTCCGGCGCGTCCCCGTCCGACACCGTCCCGTTCCCCAGCGGCGGCCGGTCCGCCCCATCCCCGACCGCTCTCTCCGGCAGCGCCCTGGCGCTGGGCGCGCGGCGCAGCTCCTCGACCGCCGCGGCCGCCATCGGCGACAGCCCGGCGGCCTCCGCGCCGTCCGAGTCCACCCGCGCCATCAGGTCCGCCCGCATCCTGGGCTCCCAGAACTTGCGCAGGTGATCCGCGACCTCCAGCGCGCCCGACTCTCCCCGCTGCGTCGCGAAGAAGCTGGCGATCTGATTCGCCATCGCCGCCAGCCGGGTGGTGTCCATCATCGCGGGATCACTCCGCCGCCGGCACCGCGCGCTCGACGCGCCGGCTTTCGCGCGAATGGGCCTCGTAGCTGCGCTGCCACTCCGACGGCCCGTTGGACGGCGTGATCTGCACCGCCGTCACCTTGTACTCGGGGCAGTTCGTTGCCCAGTCGGAGAAGTCCGTGGTGATGACGTTGGCCTGCGTCGTCGGGTGGTGGAACGTGGTGTACACCACGCCCGGCGCCACCCGCTCGGTGACGAGCGCGCGCAGCGAGGTCTCCCCCGCCCGGCTCTGGATGCGCACGAAGTCGCCGTCCCGCACGCCCCGCTCCAGCGCGTCGGAGGGGTGGATCTCCAGCCGGTCCTCCTCGTGCCACACGGAGTTCTCTGTCCGTCGGGTCTGCGCGCCGACGTTGTACTGGCTGAGGATGCGCCCCGTGGTGAGCAGCAGCGGGAAGCGCCGGTTCGACCGCTCCTCGCTGGGGATGTACTCGGTGGTGACGAATCGACCCTGCCCGCGCACGAAGCCGCCGACGTGCATGATCGGCGTGCCCTCGGGCGCGTCGTCATTGCACGGCCACTGGATCGACCCCAGCGCGTCGAGCTTGGCGTAAGTCACCCCCGCAAAGGTCGGCGTCAGCCGCGCGACCTCGTCCATGATCTCGGACGGGTGCGAGTACTCCATCGGCCTGCCCAGCGCGCGGGCCAGCGCCACCGTGATCTGCCAGTCCGCCATGCCGCCGTTGCGCGGCGTCATCACCTTGCGCACCCTCTGGATGCGGCGCTCGGCATTGGTAAATGTCCCGTCCTTTTCAAGGAAGGTCGAGCCTGGCAGGAACACGTGCGCGTAGTTCGCCGTCTCGTTGAGGAACAGGTCCTGCACGACGATGCACTCCATCGCCTCCAGGCCGCGCGTGACATGGTGCGTGTCCGGGTCGGACTGCACGATGTCCTCGCCCTGCACGTACAGCCCCTTGAAGGTGCCGCTCACCGCAGCGTCGAACATGTTGGGGATGCGCAGGCCGGGCTCCGGGTCGATGGCCACGCCCCAGGCCGCCTCGTGCAGCGCCCGCGTCGTGTCGTCCGACACGTGGCGGTAGCCCGACAGCTCGTGCGGGAAGGAGCCCATGTCGCAGGCGCCCTGCACGTTGTTCTGCCCGCGCAGCGGGTTCACGCCGACTCCGGGACGCCCGAGGTTGCCGGTGGCCATCGCCAGGTTGGCGATCGCCATCACCGTGGTCGAGCCCTGGCTGTGCTCGGTGACGCCCAGCCCGTAGTAGATCGCAGCGTTGGCGCCGGACGCATACAGGCGGGCGGCGCCGCGGATCTGCTCCGGGTCCACGCCGGCCATCTCGCCGACGATCTCCGGGCTGTGGCGCGGATCGCGGGCGAACTCGGCCCACTCCTCGAACGCTCCCCAGTCGCAGGTGGCGCGGACGAACACCTCGTTGACCAGGCCCTCGGTGACGATGACGTGGGCGATCGAGGTCAGGATGGCGACGTTGGTGCCGGGGCGCAGCGGCAGGTGGAAATCCGCCTCCACGTGCGGGCTGCGCACCAGGTCGGTCTTGCGCGGGTCGATGACGATCAGCTTGGCGCCCTTCCTCAGCCGCGCCTTCATGTGCGACGCGAACACCGGATGCCCGTCGGTCGGGTTGGCGCCGATCACCATCATCACGTCTGTGTGGTCGACGGTGTCGAAATCCTGGGTGCCGGCGGAGGTGCCGAGCGTGGTCATCAGCCCGTAGCCGGTCGGCGAGTGGCAGACCCGGGCGCAGGTGTCGATGTTGTTGTTGCCGAACGCGGTGCGCACGAGCTTGGCGACGAGGAACGTCTCCTCGTTGGTGCAGCGCGACGACGAGATGCCGCCGATCGAGCCACGTCCATAGGTCGCCTGTATCCGCTTGAACTCACCAGCCGCGCGGTCGAGCGCCTCCTGCCAGGTGCACTCGCGCCACGGGTCGGTGATCCTCTCGCGGATCATCGGCGTGGTGACTCGCTCGCGGTGCGTGGCGTAGCCCCAGGCGAAGCGCCCCTTGACGCAGCTATGCCCGTGATTCGCCTTGCCGTCCTTGTAGGGGACCATGCGCACGACCTCCTCGCCGCGCATCTCCGCCTTGAAGGTGCAGCCGACGCCGCAATACGCGCAGGTCGTGACCACGGAGTGCTCCGGCGTGCCGATCGAGATCACCGACTTCTCGTTCAGCGTCGCCGTCGGGCAGGCCTGCACGCAGGCGCCGCAGCTTACGCATTCGGAGTCCATGAACGCCTCATGGGCGCTGGCCGAAACCCGGCTGTCGAAACCGCGCCCCTCAATGGTCAGCGCGAACGTGCCCTGCACTTCCTCGCACGCCCGCACGCAGCGCGAGCACACGATGCACTTGGACGGATCGTAGGTGAAATACGGGTTGCTCTCGTCCTTGGCGGACTCGATGTGGTTCGCCCCCTCGTATCCGTAGCGCACCTCGCGCAAACCTACCGCGCCGGCGACATCCTGCAACTCGCAGTCCCCATTCGCCGAGCAGGTCAGGCAGTTCAGCGGGTGGTCGGAGATGTACAGCTCCATCACCCCGCGGCGGACCGCCTTGAGCCGCTCGGTCTGCGTGCGCACGACCATGTCGTTGGCGACCGGCGTGGTGCACGATGCCGGCAGCCCGTTGCGCCCCTCGACCTCGACCAGGCACACGCGGCAGGAACCGAAGCTGTCGAGCATGTCGGACGCGCAGAGCTTGGGCACCGCGATGCCTGCCTCCATCGCCGCGCGCATGATCGACGTGCCCTCGGCGACCTGCACCGTCTGCCCGTCGATGGTCACGGTGACGAGCACATGGCTGTCCGGCTTCTTCGTGCCGTAGTCGACTTCCTGGATCAGACCCATGGCGCCGCTCCTCACTCCGCCGCGACGCGCAGCGGCGCGGGGGCGAAATCCTCGGGGAAGTGGTTCATCGCGCTCTGCACCGGATACGGCGCGAAACCGCCGAGCGCGCACAGCGAGCCGTACTTCATCGTCTCGCACAGGTCGCGCATCAGGACGAGGTTGGCCGCGACGTTCTCCCCACGCGCCACCTTGTCCAGCGTCTCGACCCCGCGCGTCGAGCCGATGCGGCACGGCGTGCACTTGGAGCAGCTCTCGATCGCGCAGAACTCCATCGCGAAGCGCGCCTGCTTGAGCATATCCACGCTGTCGTCGAACACCACGATGCCGCCGTGCCCGATCAGCCCGTCGCGCGCCGAGAACGCCTCGTAGTCGAACGGCGTGTCGAACAGCGCGCGAGGGAAATAAGCCCCCAGCGGCCCGCCGCACTGCACCGCGCGCACCTCCCGCCCCGACGCCGTGCCACCGCCCACGTCGTCGACCAGCTCGCCAAGCGTGATGCCGAACGCCGTCTCGAACAGCCCGGTGAACCTGAGGTTGCCCGCGAGCTGGATCGGCATGGTCCCGCGCGAGCGCCCCATCCCGTAGTCGCGATATGCCTCCGCGCCCTCCGCCAGGATCACCGGCACGCTGGCCAGGGTGACGAGGTTGTTGATGACGGTGGGCCTGCCCCACAGCCCCTCGTGCACCGGCAGCGGCGGCTTGGCGCGCACCTGCCCCCGCTTGCCCTCGATGCTTTCCAGCAGCGACGTCTCCTCGCCGCACACGTAGGCGCCCGCCCCCACCCTGATCTCCAGGTCGAAGCGCCGCCCCGTGCCGACGCCGTCCGCGCCCACGATGTCGGCGCCCAGCAGCCGCTCGCGGTACGCCGTGTCGATCGCCGCCTGCAGCACCTCGATGGCGTGCGGGTACTCGGAGCGGATGTAGACCATGCCGACCGTGGCATCGATCGCCAGCCCCGCGATGGTCATGCCCTCGATCAGGCAGAACGGATCGCCCTCCATCACCATGCGGTCCGCGAAGGTGCCGCTGTCGCCCTCGTCGGCGTTGCAGATCACGTAGCGCTGGTCCGCCTTGGCCATCGCGGCGCCGCGCCACTTGATCCCGGTGGGAAATCCCGCGCCGCCCCGCCCGCGCAGTCCGGACCTCACCACCTGCTCGATGGTCTCGGCAGCCCCGATCTCCAGCGCCCTCGCGAGCCCGAGGTATCCGCCATGCGCGCGGTAGTCGTCGATGGACAGCGGGTCGGTGATGCCGCACCGCCGGAACGTCAGCCGCTGCTGGCGCGCGAGGAACGGGATCTCCTCCACCAGCCCGACGGAAAGCATGTGCGGCGCGCCCCCCAGGATCGCCGCCATCAGCGAGGGCACGTCCTCCGGCGTGACGCCGCCGTAGCCGACGCGCCCCCTGGATGTCGCGACCTCGACCAGCGGCTCCAGCCAGTGCATGCCCCGCGACCCGTTGCGCACCAGGCGGAACGGCCGCCCCGAGCGCTGCGCGGCGCTCGCGATCGCCGCCGCCACCTCGTCCGCTCCCACTGCGAGCGCCGCTGCGTCGCGCGGCACGTACAACGTCAGCACGTCGCCGCCGCTCGCGTCGCTCATGCGCGGGCCTCCTCGATCAGCGCGTCGAGACGCGCGGGGTTGAGCCGGGCGTGGATGCGCCCGTCCAGCATCGCCGAGGGCGACAGCGAGCACAGGCCCAGGCAGTACACCGCCTCCAGCGACACCGCGCCGTCCGGAGTCGCCCCGCCGATGGCGACGCCGAGCCTGCGCTCCGCCTGGTCGGCGAGCGCGTCGCTGCCACGCGACTGGCAGGATTCGGCGCGACAGATCTTGAGCACGCGGCGCGCCGGCTTTTCCGTGCGGAAGTCATGGTAGAAGCTGATGACGCCGTGCACCTCGGCCCGGGTGACGTTCAGCGCATGGGCGATCGGCTGAATGGCTTGTTTGGGAACGTAGCCGAACTCGTGCTGCAAGGCATGCAGCAGGGGAAGCATCGCGCCGGGCATCTCTCGGTGACGTTCGATGATCTCGTCCGCACGCGCCGAATCCCAGCCATCCTCGGTCAGCATCTGTGGCGTTTTCCCCAATTCGACATGGGATATAGGCATGATGCCGCCTCATCAACAATGTGTTCGATCTATGCTGCGATAGAACAAGCCTATCGTTGACTGACTAATCAGGCGTGAATCA
>CAXSES010000222.1:3585-5465 GCA_964236225.1 uncultured Acetobacteraceae bacterium | reverse complement strand
GGTTCCGACGGCCCTCTTGGGCCGTTGGAATGGCAGGCGGAGGGGGAGCCCAGCCTTGCTTCCCGACGGACCGATGTCAGGGTCCCTGGTATGAGGCCATGGGCATCACGCCGCCCACCACCTGCGCCTCGCCGATCGCTCCTGCGCGAGGCTAGGATGGCGTTCCGCCCGGGAGACCACGTCCGATGCCAGCGACTCACGACCTCAATCACGCGCGACGCGGCGGCAGCGCCGTCGCGGACACGCCGCCGCCCGGGAGCAGGCCCACCACCGCCAGCCTGCCGCAGGCGACGGGCGCTCGCCGGCACCTGCAGCAGATCATCGCCGGCCTGTCGGACGGCGTGATCCTGATCGAGCCGGACCAGACCGTGTGCTGGGCGAACGAGGCCGCGCTGGCCATGCACGGCGCGAGGTCGCTGGGCGAGCTTGGCGCCACGGTCGCGGAGTACCGGTCGAGGTTCGTGCTGACCCACCGCAACCGGCACTCCCTGGCCGATGGCGACGCGCCCATGGACCGCCTGGTCGGCGGGGAGGTGTTCGCCGAGGTGGTGGTGGCCGTGACCCGCGCCGACAGGCCGGAGCTGCACTGGGTGCACAAGATGCGCAGCCTGGTGCTGACCAGCCAGGACCGGCTCCCAGAGCTGCTGGTCCTGATCATCGAGGACGTCACCGGACAGTTCGAGGCGGAGGAGCGCTTCGAGCGCACCTTCGCCGCCAACCCCGCGCCGGCGGTGATCTGCCGGCTGCTCGACCTGCGCTACGTCAAGGTCAACAGCGGCTTCCTGGAGATGACGGGATTCGCCCGCCAGGAGGTGATCGGCCGGTCCGTCTACGACCTGGACGTGCTCGCCCGGGCGGAGGGCCGCGAGGCGGCGGTCACGCAGCTCCGCGAGGGCCGCACCATCGCGCAGCAGGAGGCCTGCATCCCGACGCAGGGCGGCGGCAGCAAGTTCGTGATGGTGGCCGGGCAGCCGATCGCGCTCGCCGAGCAGGCCTGCATGCTGTTCACCTTCATCGATCTGCAGGCGCGCAAGACGATGGAGGACACCCTGCGCCAGAGCGAGGAGCGGTTCTCGACCGCCTTCAAGCTGGCGCCCGTGCCGATGGCGGTGGTCTCGCTCGACGACGGGCTGTTCCTCGACGTCAACGAGGCCTTCGCGGCGATGACCGGCTACTCCCACGCCGAGCTTCTCGGCCGCAGCACGGCCGAGGTCGGGCTGTGGGAGAGCCAGGCGGCGCGCGCCGAGCTGCACCGCCATTTCGGCCGCGCCGGGAGCGTGCGCGACCACGAGATCAGGATGCGGACCAGGGCGGGGGACATCCTCGACAGCCTGGTCTCCGCGGAACGGGTGAACATCCTCGACCGGCCCTGCATCCTCAAGATCGTGCAGGACATCACGGAACGGAAACGGTCCGAGACCGAGCTGTTCACCGCGATCGAGACGGTGATGCAGGACACGTCGTGGTTCACCCAGAAGGTGATCGAGAAGGTGGCCGGCCTGCGCAGGCCCGAGGGCGCGGCCGGCGCCCGCGAGGCGCTGGAGCCGCTCACGGAGAGGGAGCGCGAGGTGCTCGCGCTGGTGTGCACCGGCGCCGCGAACGACGCGATCGCGCAGCGCCTGGCCGTCTCGCGCCACACGATCCGCAATCACGTCTCGGCGATCTACGACAAGATCGGCGTCCACACCCGCGGCGCCGCGATCGTCTGGGCGCGCGATCGTGGCCTGATGACGCAGGCGGGGCAGAAATCCGGCCCCTCGAAGCGGCGCACGCCGTCGAAGTAGGCTTCCTGCACCACGCGACGTAGCCCGATCGTCTCTGGCAAGGCAGGCCGCCCTGCGCTGAGTTGACGTCCACGCCGGTGAGACCCGGCGGCGGGC
>CAXSES010000222.1:0-3485 GCA_964236225.1 uncultured Acetobacteraceae bacterium | reverse complement strand
GGCAGGCCGCCCTGCGCTGAGTTGACGTCCACGCCGGTGAGACCCGGCGGCGGGCATGCCGGTGAGACCCGGCGGCGGGCGGCCCTGCGATCCGGCTCGGGCTGGAAGGCCAGGTCGCGGGCGAGGCTGACATGGCTGCCGAAGCGGGCGGGGCTGCCGAAGCGGGCGGGGCGACCTCGTCCACGAGGCATGCCGTCGGCAGGCCTGCCGGCGACGCCACGGCCGAGGCGAAGGACTGCGCGGAGACCGCCCGTCGCGGCCGAGGAGGCGAGCCTGCCGGCCGCCCTCCCGGCGGCGACCCAACCACCAACCAGGGACTGGACGAATGAGCGAAGAGACCATTGTTGCCGTCTACGACACCGCCGCGCACGCCGCCGCCGCGGCCAGCGACCTCGTGAGCACAGGCGTCCCGTCGGGCGCCATCACGCAGCACGCCAAGGGCGCGACGACGTCCGGGGCGTCGACCCCATCCACCGCCTCGACGCAGGGCGGGGGCTTCTGGGCCAGCCTGTTCGGCGGCGAGCCCGAGCACGAGCACGACACGAGCGTGTACGACCGCAGCCTCGAGGCCGGCTCGACGGTGCTGACGGTCAAGGCGCCCGCGGATCATGTCGCCGCGGTGCTGGCCACCCTGGAGCGCCACGGCCCGATCGACATCGACGAGCGGGGCGCAAGCTACGCCGCGACGCAGACTCTGAAGCCTGTCGTCCGTGGCGCAGCCGCGCCCGCCGCGACCGGGGGCAAGATCCAGCTCGCAGAGGAGTCCCTCGTCGTCGGCAAGCGGCTGGTCAACCGCGGCACGACCCGCATCCGCCGCTACGTGGTCGAGACCCCGGTCGAGGAGCAGGTGCGCCTGCACAGCGAGAAGGTCGTGGTCGACCGCCGGCCGGTGAAGGACGCCCGTCCCGGCACCGCCGACTTCTCCGACAAGACGCTCGAGATGACCGGGACCGAGGAGCAGGCGGTCGTGGGCAAGACGTCGCGGATCGTGGAGGAGGTCGGGCTCCGTCGCGAGGCGAGCGACCGCACGGAGACGGTGCGCGACACAGTGCGCCGCCAGGACGTCGAGATCGTCCAGGAGCCGGGCACGTCCACGACGGGCAGCCTCGCCGCCGCCCCGGCCGCTCCCCGCAAGCCGGCGATCTGACGCTTCCGACCAACAGCCCGGGGCAGCGACGCCCCGGGCCCTTTTTTGTGGAAAAACCATGTCCGGCATTTCCTACCGCGGGCCCTCTCCCCTGGGCGCCGCGTCGATCGAGACCACCACGCTGCTCGGCGGCGGCGGCGGCGCGCACACCCATCGCCGCATCTCCTGGGCCGCGATCTTCGGCGGCGTGATCCTGGTCGTGGTGGTCCAGGTGCTGCTGGCCACGCTGGGCGCCGGCATCGGCCTCGGCACGGTCAACACCAACGCCGGCACCACGCCGGACGCGGGCAGCTTCGGCATCGGCGCCGGCGTGTGGTGGCTGGTCGCGAGCTGCGTGGCGCTGTTCCTCGGCGGCTACGTCGCGGCCTGGCTCGCCGGCATCGAGATCCGCTTCGACGGCATGCTGCACGGGCTGGTGACCTGGGGCATCGCGACCCTGCTGACGATCTACCTGCTGTCCTCCGCGGTCGGCGGCATCATCGGCGGCGGCTTCTCCGCCCTGGGCGGCGCGGCCTCGGCCGCCGGCAGCGGCATCAGCTCGGCCGCCAAGCCGCTGGCCCAGGCGGCCGGCGTGTCCCCGGACACGATCCGCGACCAGGCGCAGGCCTATCTCCAGCCCACCGACCCCGACCCGGCCACGATGACGCCGCAGGACGCGCAGAAGGCGGTCGCGACCAGCCTCGCGACCTACGCCAAGGGGGGACCGGACGCCCCGGCCGCCAGGGAGCAGGTGATCAACATCATGGCCGCGCAGATGAAGATCAGCCACGACGACGCGGCCAGGAAGTTCGACGACGCGCAGGCCAGGCTCCAGCAGGCCAAGGCGCAGGCCGTGCAGACCGCGAAGAACGCTGCCGACGCCAGCGCGGCGGCTGCCTCGAAGACCTCGTTCGCGGTGTTCATCGACCTGCTGCTCGGCGGCATCGCGGCGGCGATCGGCGGCTCGCTCGCGGTGCAGCGGCGCATGATGGCCACGACAACCGGGCGAACCGTCGTCTGACATACACGGCCCTTGAGCGTGGTTGGCGGGGCAGTCAGGGTCCAGGCTCCGCCATGAGCAGCGTCCCGGACCTGTCTTGTAGCACGGCCGAACGCGACGGGCGTTCAGGCAAGCAAGGCCAGAGGCTCCGCCTCCGGACTCCGCCAAAGGTTCGCCTTTGGAGTCCACTTCCTCAAGGGAGAGGCCTCCAAGAGACCAGGGCCTTTGACGGGACCCGGATGCAACCACCCAAGAGGCCCGATGCCCGGCTGCCGCAGTTCAACCAACTTCAACGAGGAGCGACCATGGACGAGAATCGGATCGAGGGTTCGGCCCGCGACATCGGCGGCAAGCTGCAGGACGCGGTGGGCGGGCTGACGGGCGACACCTCCACCCAGGCCCGCGGCAAGGCGAACCAGGCCACCGGGCAGGCGCAGGACGCCTACGGCAAGGTCATCGACCAGTTGCAGGAGATGACGCATGACCAGCCGCTCACCGTGCTGATCTCGACGCTGGGCATCGGCCTGCTGTTCGGCTTCCTGCTGGGCCGCCGCTGACCTGCCTGCCAGTCGCGCGGGAGGAGTTCGCGCGACCTCCTCCCGCGCCACGGGCAGCGCCCCTCGCTCGATTTCGGGCAATCGTGGCTGCCGTCAGGAGAAGACCGATGCGGGTTCCGCACACGATGATGATGCGTGTTCCGCACACGATGATCCTGCTGGGCCTGGCCGTTCAGGGCTGCGCCATCCAGGCGCCGAGGGTCGATGTGCTGCAGGCGCGGCTGTCGATGCTCGGCGTGCTCGACCAGCAGGTCCGGGTGCAGCTCTGCGTGAGCAACCCGAACAGGCAGGAGCTGGCGTTCTCGAAGGTCACGGCCAACATCGCCATCGGCGGCGAGCGGCTGGCCGTCGCGGTGAACGACACGCCGGTCACGCTGCCGCCCCTGGGCTCCGTCGCGCTGCCGTTCACGGTGGACACCACCACCCGGAACCTCGGGGACCAGCTCGGCAGCGTCCTGAGCGATGGAGCCATTCGCTACGAGGTGTCAGGTGTCGTTGTGCTGCGCGACTTCTCCGTGGTCGGCATTCCCTACTCGGTCTCGGGACGGGTGACGCCGCAGATGGCCGCGGGGCGGCTGATGGGCATGGCGGGCGAGCCCGACGCGCCAGGCCCGTGCGGACCTGCGTCCGGGGCTGTCAGCGCTTCCTGATACAACGGGCCCTTGGAATGACCGGACAGGCAGCAAGGTTGAGGCTCTGCCTCAAACTCCGCCAGGGGCAGCGCCCCTGGACCGGCCTCTTCTAAGGGAAGCCGGTCCAGGGGGGGCTCCCCCCTGGCGGGTCTGGGCAGAGCCCAGCCTTG
>CAXSES010000221.1:4250-5470 GCA_964236225.1 uncultured Acetobacteraceae bacterium | reverse complement strand
GGGGCAGCGCCCCTGGCCTTGCTTGCTCGCGTGGGCAGGCCGGCTTCACCCTGCTCGAGATGGTGGTGGTCCTGGTCGTGCTCGCGTTCGCGCTGTCGATCGTGGCGTCGCGCGGGCCGATGCGCAGCCGCACGCTGGAGGCGCGCCTGGCGGCGTCGCAGATGGCCGAGCAGCTCCGGCTGGCGCGCACCCAGGCGATCGCGACCGACCGCCCCGTGTCGTTCGTGCTCGACCTGGCGGCGCGGCGCTGGCAGGTCGCGGGGGCCGCGGCGCACCAGGTGGCGGACGGGACGGCGCTGTCGATGCTGTCGGTGGGCCAGGCCGAGGGGCGCGCGTCGGGAGAGGACGGAGGCGCCGGGGCGACGGGAGCGCCCGGGCTGGCGCCGGCGCGGCACCTGGGCGCGATCAGCTTCGCGCCGGACGGCAGCTCGTCGGGCGGCCGGATCGAGCTGACGGAAGGCGGGCGGCGGATGCAGGTCGCGGTGGACTGGCTGACCGGGCGGGTCAGCGTGGCCGAGATGCGCTAGCCGGCCGCGGCGCAACGAGCGCCCCGCGGGCCGCGGGGAGGCGCTTCGGGGACCGCGCCCGGCGGCGTGCGGGCGGCGGCGTGCGGGCGGCGGCATCATCGAGCGGACGGAAGGACCGGACGGATGGAGGGACCGGGCGGGTGAGCATCGGGCATGGGAGCGGCGTGCGCCCTGCGGGCTGGCGCGGGCGTCTGGCGGCGTGCCGGGGCGCCGCCGGCCGGGCCGTGGGCGGACGCGCGGGCGGCGCGGGCGGCTTCACGCTGTTCGAGGTGATGGTGGCGTTCGTCATCGCGGCGCTGGCGCTGGGCGTGCTGTTCGCGGGCGGGCTGGCGGGGCTGCGCACCGCGAAGATCGCGGACGGCTACGGCGACGCCCTGTCGCGGGCGCGCTCGCGGATCGCGGCGATCGTGGCGCCGCAGCCGCTGGACGCGCAGGGCGACGATGGCGGCGGCTACCGCTTCCACCTGCGCATCACCTCGGCGGGCGTGGTGACGCCGGCCCACGACGAGGCGCTCGGGCCGGCCGCGGGGCAGGCGACGACGCGGGTCGGGCTTTACGACATCTCTGTGGTGGTGTCGTGGCGCGGCGACGGCGGCGAGCGTCGGGTGGCGCTGGCGACGCAGCGCCTGGGCCTCGTGCCGCCGGCGGCGCCTTGAGCGCCCGGACGGGGAGCGCCCCGACGGGAAGCGCCCG
>CAXSES010000221.1:2023-4150 GCA_964236225.1 uncultured Acetobacteraceae bacterium | reverse complement strand
CGCCCCGTGCCCTCGCTCCATGCCCTGGAGGCGGTGAACCCACCGGGCAGCAGGCGCCTCCAGGCCCGCACGGACCGGACGAGGCCTGCCTTCGATCGCGCCGGTCCAGGGGCGCCCCGCCCGGCCTTGAGGCGGGGGCGGGTCCGGGCGGAGTCAGGCCTTGCCTGCCGCATTCGGCGCCGCCTCCGTCCCGGCCCTGGTTAGCCGACGGGAAAGCCGCTACAGGCTGCGGCGTTTCAGGAGGGGGCCGTCACCAATGCGCGAGTTCCTGGAGTGGTGGGCGCGCCAGCTCGCCACGCTGCTGCCGGAGCGGCTGCGCGAGGCCGACGCCCGGCAGGCCGACGCGCTGGTGGTCGCCACCGACGCCGCGGGGTCGCACGCAGAGCTGTCCACGCGGCGCGGCGGGCGGCTGGCCACGCTCGGGCGCTACGCGCTCGACGCGGAGGGCATGGCGCAGGCCGTGGCGGCGCTGGGCCGGCGCGGCGTGCGCCTGGAGGGCGCGGTGCTGCAGCTTCCTGCGGCGATGCTGCTGGAGCGCGACGTGGCGCTGCCGCTGGCGGCCGAGCGCGACCCGGAGCAGGTGCTGCAGTTCGAGATGGACCGGCTCACGCCGTTCGAGGCGGCCGAGGTGTTCTGGACCTGGACGGTGCGCGGCCGCGACCGCGCCCGGGCGCGGCTTCACCTGCGGGTGTCGCTGGTGCCGAAGGCGGTGGTGCGTCCGCTGATCGAGGCGCTGGGACGCATCGGGGTCAGCCCGGCGACGCTGGAGTTCGCCGCCGCCGGCGGGGTGCGTCGGATCGCTCTGGACAGGGTCAGCGCGGGGCGGGGCGGGCAGGTGCGGCTGGCGCTGGTGGCGGGGCTGTGCGCGCTGCTGGTCGCGGGCGTGGTGGTGACGCCGTTCGTCGGGCAGAGCCTGGCGGCGCGCGAGACGAGCCGGCGGGTCGCGGCGCTGGCGCCCGACGTGGCGGCGGCCGAGGCGCTGCGGGCGAGGATCACCCGGGAGGCGGCGGGCCGCGACGTGCTGAGCGCGGAACGGGCGAGGGTGGGCGACGCGCTGGCGGCCCTGGCGGCGGCGACGGGGGTGCTGGCGGACGACACCTACCTCACTGATCTGACCCTGCGGCAGCGCCGTATGGTGATGAACGGGCGCTCCGCGTCGGCGGCGCGGCTGATCGGGCTGCTGTCCGCGGACCCCGCGCTGCGCGAGCCGGCGTTCCTGGCGCCCGTGACCCGCAGCGACACTGGGCACGCCGATCTGTTCTCGATCCGCGCCGAGCTGGCGCCATGACGGGCGCGCGCGGCCGGCCGGGGCGGGGCGGGGTGCCAGACGGGATGACGGGCGCGACGCCGTGCAGGGCGACAGGCGGGGCGACGGGTGCGGTGCCACTCGGGATGACGGGCGCGACGCCGTGCGGGGCGTCCGGGCCGGGACGGGGCGGGCCAGCGGGATTGGAGCGGGGCTGATGGCGGAGATGGTGCTGCCGACAGGGCGCCGCGGGCAGGTGCTCGCGGTGGCGATCGCCGCCGTGGCGCTGATGGTGCTGTGGTTCGGCGTCGTGCTGCCGCTGGTGGGCTGGCACGCGGCGCGCGGCGAGGCGATCGAGCGGCAGCGGGCGCTGGCGGCGCGGATGGAGGCGCTGGCGACCAGCCTGCCGGCGCTGCGGCAGCGCGCGGCCAGCCTCGCGGCCGGCCCGGCGCCGCAGGCCCTGCTGGAGGGCAGCAGCGACGCGGTGGCGGGCGCCGCGCTGCAGGAGCAGGTGCAGGCGATGGCGGTGGAGGCGGGCGCGCCGCTGACCAGCGCGGAGGCGCTGCCGGCGGAGCCGGCGGGCGCCTACCGGCGCATCAGCCTGCGCGTGGCGCTGAGCGCGCCGTACCCGGTGCTGGTGCACCTGCTGGCGGCGATCGCCGACGCCACGCCACGCATGCTGGTGGACGACCTGCAGGTGCAGGCGCCCCCGCTCGGGCTGCGCTCCGTGGTGCTGCCGATGGACGCGACGCTCACCGTGCTGGCGTTTCGCGCGAAGGAGGCCGCGCCCGGCGCGGCGTCGCCCCAGGGCGCCCGGGCGCGGCCCGCGACGGACGCCGAGGCCCAGGATGCGCCGCAGCCGGAGGCGCAGGACCCGCCCC
>CAXSES010000221.1:0-1923 GCA_964236225.1 uncultured Acetobacteraceae bacterium | reverse complement strand
GCGCAGGACCCGCCCCAAGGGGGCGCGCAGGACGGACCGGCCCCGGCCGCCGCAGACCGGGCCGCCGGTTCGGCGCGGATCGACGCGCAGTGAGACGCCCCCTGCTGCTGCTCGGGCTGCTCTCGGCGCTGCTGTCGGCGGCGCTGGCGCTCGAGCTGCGCGGCGGGCTGCCCGGCGCGGTGGAGACGGCGGCGCCCGTCGCCTCGCCTGAGGTCGCCGCGGTCGCGCCGCCGCCGGCGGAGGACGCGACTCCTGAGCGCACCCGCGCCCTGGTCGCCGCGATCCTGGCCCGCCCGCTGTTCGAGCAGGACCGGCGGCCGACGGCGGAGGCCCATGCGGGGCCTGCGGCCAACGGCGAGGCGCGTCTCGCCGGGATCATGGTCAGCCCGTCCGGGCGGGCCGCGATCTTCGCGCCCGCGGAGGGCGGCAAGGCCTCGGTGCTGCGCGAGGGCGACGTGCTGGGCCCGTTCACGGTGCAGACGATCGCGCCGGGCGCCGTGACAGTGCTCAGCCACGGCAAGCCGCAGGTGATGCGGCCGAGCTTCGCCGCGTCGAGCGCCACCACCACCACGCCGACGTTCCCGCTGCCGCAGCTGCCGCAGTTCCCGTCCGGGCCTGGCGCCGGCGTGGGGCGCATGCCCGGGCTGCCCGGCAACGCGCCGCCGGCCTTCACCACCAGCTTCGCTGTGCCCGCGGCGCCCCCCAGCCTGCTCGGCCCCGGGCCGACGCAGCCATCCCCGGAGAGCCGTCCTTGATCCCTCCGACATCGCCTCCGCGCCGGAGGCTGGCCGCTCCCTGGCCGGGCCGGCCCGCCTTGCGCGCCGCGGCGCAGCCGCTGCCGCAGTGTGGGGCCGGGTGGCGGGCGTCCCGGCGGGGGCTGCTCTGCGCCACGCTGCTGTGCGGCGCGGTCGCTGGCTGCGGCATCGATCCGCGCACCCACGACGTCGATCCGCCGCTGACCCCGCTCGCGGCGCCCTCGCGCGGGGGCGGCGTGGCCGCGCCGCGCGTCGACGGCCCGGTGGGCCGCCTCGACAGGAGCATGCCGACTGAGGTCAGCGTGGGGCGCTCCGGCGGAGGCGGCGGCTATGGCGGCGGGGGGAATGGGGGCGGCGGGGAGGATGGCGGCCCCGCCCGGTCGGGAGGCGGCGCCCGGGGCGACATCAACCTCGACTTCGCCGACACCGACATCCGCGAGGTGGTGGCGCAGATCCTCGGCGCGATGCTGCACGCGAACTACACGATCGATCCCTCGGTGCACGGCACGGCCACGCTGCGCACAGCGACGCCGCTGTCGCGCGCGCAGCTGATCCCCACGCTGCAGGCGCTGCTGTCGCAGAGCGGCGCCACTCTGGTGCAGGGCGGCGGCCCGGGCGGGCTGTACCGCGTGCTGCCGGCGGCGGCGGGCGCGGGCGGGCTCGGCTCCGCGGGCACGTCGGGCGGCACGGTGGTGCCGCTGCGCTACGCCACGGGCGAGGACCTGGCCAAGGTGCTGCAGCCCTACGCGCAGAACGGCGCCAAGGTGATCTCCAGCCCGGACGGCCACGCCCTGGTGATCAGCGGCGACCCGAACTCGCGCGACAGCCTGGTCAGCCTGGCGCGGGCGTTCGACGTGGACACGCTGGCGGGGCAGAGCTACGCGCTGCTGCCCGTGACCTCGGGCGACGCGCAGGATTTCGCCACCGCGCTCACCGCCGCGTTCAAGTCGGGCTCCGCGGCGGGGGCGGCGGGCGCCTCCGGGGTGCGCGTGGTGCCGATGGCGCGCATCGACGCCGTGCTGGCGATCGGCGGCAGCGAGCGGGTGATCGACGACGTGCGCCGGGTGTACGGCCTGGTGGAGAAGACCCGTCGGCGCACCGTGCGGTCCTGGCACGTGTACTACCTGCAGAACAGCCGCTCGAACGACATCGCCTACGTGCTGCAGCA
>CAXSES010000220.1:1433-5474 GCA_964236225.1 uncultured Acetobacteraceae bacterium | reverse complement strand
CGCTGCCCCTGGCGGGTCCCCGCTTCCAGGCAACGGGGCAGAGCCCTGGCCTTGCTACCCCGCCGCCGCCTCCGCCTGCCGCATCAGCCGCAGGAAGTTGCCCCCCCACAGCAGCGCGATGTCCTGTGCCCCGAAGCCGCGCCGCACCAGCTCCTCGGTCAGCCCCCCGCTCTGCGCGGCGTCGCGGTACCCCGGCACGCCGCCGCCGCCATCGAAATCCGAGCCGATGCCGACATGGGCCACGCCCATGCGCCGCACAGCGTACTCGATGTGCGCGCCGAGGTCGGACACGCTCGCCTGGTCGAAGCGCGCCTTCCAGCGCAGGAAGGACGGCACCGCGGTGATCTGCACCAGGCCGCCGGCGTCGCGCAGCAGGTCGAGCTGGCTGTCGTCGAGGTTGCGCGGCACGTCGCACAGGGCGCGCACGCAGGAATGCGTCGCCACCACCGGCACGCGCGAGGCCGCGACCGCCTGGCGCATGGAGTCGCGCGAGACGTGGGAGACGTCGACCAGCATCCCGAGGCGGTTCATCTCGGCCACCGCCTCGCGCCCGAGCCCGGACAGGCCGCCGTGCAGGGTCTCGCCGTCGCCCAGGTCGCCACGCGGGTTGGAGCTGTCGCACAGCGCGTTGTGCCCGTTGTGGCTGAGCGTCATGTACGCCGCGCCGAGCTGGCGGAACCGCGCCAGCACAGACAGGTCCTCGCCGATCGCGGCGCCGTTCTCCACCGCAGGCACCACGGCCAGCACGCCGTCGGCCGCCGCCGCCTCGATCTGCGCGGCCGTGGCGCAGATGCGGGCGACGACCTCGGCCTGGCCGCCGTGCTCCGCGCCGCTGCCGCGCATCGCGGTGATCGCGCCGAGCATCGCCAGCGCGCGCGACGTGGCGGCGGCGTGGCCCTGCGCGGTCAGCGGCCCCTGCGGCACGTAGGCGGCGAAGCACGCGGCGCGCAGCCCGCCGCGGCGCATCTTCGGCAGGTCGGCGCGCCGCGCGCCGTCGCTGAACGGGCCCGGCCCGTCGGGCCAGGGGATGTCGATGTGGCTGTCCAGCGTCAGCGTCGCGGCGTGGATCGCCGCCGCCGCGCCGTCGTCGGGGCCTGCGTGCGTGGGCGGGAGGGGAAAATCGTTCATCCCCGCTCAATCGGGCCTGCGCGGCGCCGTTGCAAGGTGCTGACGCCGGCGCCGGGGTTTGATATGCAGGGCGCGGTTGTCTCCGTAGCTCAGCCGGATAGAGCGCAGGATTCCTAATCCTGAGGCCATGGGTTCGAATCCCGTCGGGGACGCCAGCTCCAGCCCACAAGTCCCTGCCAAGGATGCGGTTCAGATTTCCACGCCCATGCCGCTGAAGCCTGCCGCGCCGACAGCTCTGTGGAGTGTCCGGTGAAGCAGGCAGGGTCGAGGCTCCGCCCCGGACCCGGCCAGAGGCTCGCCCCTGGAACCACCACCTGAGTTGTGCCGGTCCAGGGGCGCCGCCCCTGGCGGAGTTTGAGGCGGAGCCTCAACCTTGCCTGCCCGCCCGCCCGCCCCCGGGCGCCATCGCGGCATGAGGCCCCCGCCACCAAACAGGCCCCCGGGTCCGGCCACCGGGCCGGCACGAGAAGGATCGGACAGAATGCGCACATGCCCGCCAGCCCGTCGCCCCGCCAGGCTGCGGCAGGCCCCGCCGTCCCGCATTGCGGTCCGCGCTCTCGCGCTCGCCCTGCTGCTCGTCCGCCCCGCCCACGCCGCCGAGCCCGCCGGCCCGCCCGGGGACTGCTTCGACACCCTGGCCGCCACCCGCGACAGCAGCCTCGGCGCCCCCCGCCACCCCGAGCCCACCCCGGACGGCCGCTCCGTGCTCTACTTGCGCTCAGGCCCGCGCGACACCCGGCAGCGCCTCTACCGCTTCGACCTCGCGACCGGCGCGGAGACCGAGCTGGCCGCCCCGGACGCCGCCCCGGAGACCCTGTCCGCCGCGGAGAAGGCCCGGCGCGAGCGCGCCCGCATGACGCTCGCCGGCATCACGGACGTCGTGCTGTCCCGCGACGGCGCCACGGCGCTGATCACCCAGGCCGACCGCCTCGCCCGCGTGGCGACGGCGACCGGCGTGACGACAGCCGTGCCCGGCGCCGGCTGGATCGCGCCGCGGCTGTCGCCGGACGGCAGCCACGTCGCCGCCGTGCGCGAGGGCGACCTGCACGTCGTCGACCTCGCCACCGGGCAGGACCGCCAGATCACCCGGGGCGGCAGCGACACTCTGAGCCACGGCCTGGCCGAGTTCGCCGCAGCGGAGGAGCTGGACCGCGCCGACGGCGCCTGGTGGTCGCCGGACGGCGCCACGCTGCTGTACGAGGAGGCCGACACCGCCGCGGTCGAGCCGCACTTCATCGCCGACCCCGAGCACCCGACCGTGGCCCCCGCCGCGTTCCGCTACCCCCGCGCCGGCACCGCCAACGCCCGGGTGCGCCTCGGCCTCGTCGCGCGCGACGGCGGCGAGACGCGCTGGGTCGACTGGGACGGCGAGGCCTGGCCGTACCTGGGCCGCGTCACCTGGTCGCGGGGCCATCTCAGCCTCGTGGTGCTGAACCGCGCGCAGACCGAGGAGCGCGTGCTCGCGGTGGACCCTGCGACCGGCCACGCCACGACCCTGCTCGCCGAGGCCGACCCCGCCTGGCTCGACCTCGACCCGCTGCCTCGCCAGGGCGGGCGCGGCCTGCCGGACTGGCTGCCCGACGGCTCCGGCTTCCTGTGGGCCGCGGAGCGCGACGGCGCCTGGCGCCTGGAGCTGCGCCACGCCGACGGCAGCCTCGACCGCGTGCTGGCGCCGGGGCTCGCGTTCCTGGCGGTGGCGGACCTCGACGCCGCCGGCGGGACCGCGACCATCGCCGCAGCGACGGCGGACCGGCTCGGCACCGCGCTGCATCGCGTGTCCCTGGCCAGCGGCGACGCCACGCCGATCGCCGCGGAGCCCGGCCTGCACGACGCGAGCTTCGCCGAGACCGGGCACGGCCTCATGGTCGACCGCCTCGCCGGCGCGGACGGCACCGCCGCCGCCCTGGTGCGCGCAGCCGACGGCCGCGTGCTGGCCACCCTGCCCAGCGTCGCGGAGCCGCCGCGCGCCATGCCCGCCCCGGAGTTCACCACCGCCGGTCCGCTCGGCCTGGACGCCGTGATCCTGCGCCCGGCGTCGGCGCCCGCGGGCCAGCGCCTCCCCGTCGTGCTGTCGGTCTACGCCGGCCCCACCGTGAAGATGGTCGAGCGCGCGGCGCGCCACTACCTCGACGACCAGTGCCTCGCCGACCAGGGCTTCGTCGTGGTCAGCCTCGACGGCCGCGGCACCCCAGGGCGCGGGCGAGACTGGGAGCGCGCCACCCGCGGCAACCTCATCGACCTGCCGCTGCAGGACCAGGTCGACGGCCTCCAGGCGCTGGGCGCGCGCCACCCGGAGATGGACCTGTCGCGCGCCGGCGTCACCGGCTGGTCGTTCGGCGGCTACTTCACCGCGATGGCCACGATCCGCCGCCCCGACGTGTTCGCCGCCGGCGTCGCCGGCGCGCCTGTCGTCGATTTCGCCGACTACGACACCGCCTACACAGAACGCTATCTCGGCACCCCGGAGGCGGACCCGGACGGCTACCGCGCGTCCAACGTTCTGGCCTACGCGGCGGCGCTGCAGCGTCCGCTGCTGCTCATGCACGGCCTGACCGACGACAACGTCTACTTCGAGAACACCGTGAAGCTCACCCAGGCGCTGATCGCCGCCGGCCGGCCCTACGACCTGCTTCTGCTGCCCGGCACCCACCTGCTGCCGGACCCGAGGCTTCGCGCCGAGGTCGCCAGGGCGCGCGCCCGCTTCCTGGCCGGCGCGCTGCACCCCGCGACCCCCACGCACTGAGGCGCCCGACCCTCGGGAGGGGCCCGTAGGCAAGGTCGGGGCTCCGCCTCGAACGCCGCCAGGGGCCGGCCCCTGAACCCGATGCCCGGGTCGTGCCGGGTCAGGGGCGGCTCGCCGCCCCGTCTTGAAGCAGGGGCCTTGAAGCAGGGGCCTTGAAGCAGGGGCCTTGA
>CAXSES010000220.1:0-1333 GCA_964236225.1 uncultured Acetobacteraceae bacterium | reverse complement strand
GCCCTGCGCGGGCTCACGCCCCGGGCTGCGCGCCTCGCCCCGGCCCCCGGGCTCCGTCCCGCGCTCGCCGCCGCGCGCCGCCGCAGGGGCGAGGCGCAGCGGCACGGCGTCCGCCCGGTCGGCCATCTGCCGCGGCACGGCGATCGAGCGCATCCCGTCCTGCACCACGCCGACGTTCTCGAAGATGCCGGTGATGTTCTGCGCGACCCAGCCGGCCATGTTCGAGATCTGCCACGCCAGCGGCAGCGCGGTCGCGACCGTGCCCAGCGGCACCCGCCCCGCCCGCCACGCCAGGATCGCGACCGTCGCCACGCCCACCATCATCGCGGCGTTCATCACCGCGAGGCTGACGCTCCAGAGCGTGATGAGGCGGAGCTGCGCCTGGAACGTCTCGGTGTGCTCGTCGACGGAGTCGCGCACGAAGGCGTCCTCGTCGCGCGCGGTGGCGAACAGCTTGACGGTGAGGATGTTGGTGTAGCTGTCCACCACCCGCCCGGTGAGGTTGGAGCGCACCTCCGACATGCGCCGCGAGCGCTCGCGCATCCTCGGCACGAAGGCGCGCAGCAGCCCGCCGTACGCCGCGAACCACAGCACGATCGGCATCGCCAGCCGCCAGTCCGCCCGCGCCAGCAGCACGATCGCGCTGCCGCCGTACACCAGGAGGTACCACACGGCGTTGGTCGCCTGCACCACGCTCTCGCGCAGGCTGGGCCCGGTCTGCATCACGCGGTTGGCGATGCGGCCGGCAAAATCGTTCTGGAAGAACGTCCAGCTCTGCCGGACCACGTGCCAGTGGCTCTGCCAGCGCACCAGGTTGGTCATCCCCGGCGCGATCGCCTGGTTGGTCACCAGGAACTGCACCAGAAGCGCCGTCGGCCGCAGGAGCAGCACCACCGCCGCCATGCCCAGCAACTGCCCGCCCGACTCGTGCAGCAGCGCCTGCGGGCTGTGCGTCGCGACCAGCGAGGCGACCCGGCCGATGAACACCGGGATCGTGGTGTCGAGCAGCGCCACGCAGAGCCCCACAGCGAACAGGCCGGCGACGAGGCCGGGCGCCTGGCGCACGAAGTGCCAGTAGAAGCGCGGCAGGGCGCGCGCGCCGTCGGCCTCGGGGGGAGGCGCGTCCGGCGGCGGGGCGGTCGGCAGGAGCAGGCGTTCGAAGAAACGGAGCATGACCCCAGCGATGGGGGCGGAGCGGGTGGGCGTCAACCGCGCGCCCCGGCGAGGCAGGCAAGCTCGAGGCCCGCCTTCGGGCCCCGGGCCTCGAACTCCGCCGGGCGTTCAGGCAGGCAAGGCTGGGCTCCGCCCAGACCCGCCAGGGGGGAGGCCCCCC
>CAXSES010000219.1:0-5510 GCA_964236225.1 uncultured Acetobacteraceae bacterium | reverse complement strand
CGACGGCCTTGTAGGCGACCCGCCCGACCCGTTATCTCTGGATGATGGAAGCGTCCGCCAACGACCCTGCCACCGACCCCGGTTTCGCCGAGCTGCTGGCCGCGCGGCCGCAGCTGGCGCTGCACGCGATGGACGGATTGCTGCTGGAGGGCGTGAGCCTTGCCGCGGTCGCCGCGGAGCACGGCACGCCCTGCTGGGTCTATGGCGCGGACGCGATGCGCGGCCGCGTGCGGGCGCTGCGGGCCGCGTTCGCCGCGGCCGGTCCGGGCCTCGGCGTCGCCATCCACTACGCGGTGAAGGCCAACGACCATCTCGCCGTGCTGCGCCTGCTGCACGAGGAGGGCTGCGGCGCCGACGTGGTCAGCGCCGGCGAGCTGCTGCGGGCCAGGCGCGCGGGCATGCCTGCCACGCAGATCGTGTTCTCCGGCGTCGGAAAGACCGACGACGAGCTGCGCCTTGCCGTCGCGGAGGGCGTTGGCCAGGTCAACGTCGAGAGTGCCGGGGAGCTGGAGGCGCTGTCCGCGATCGCCGCAGGACTGGGCCGCACGGTCCGCGTGGCGCTGCGGGTGAACCCAGACGTCGATGCCGGCACCCACGCCAAGATCGCCACCGGCCGCGCCGGCGACAAGTTCGGCGTCGCCCATGACGAGGCCGCCGCCCTCTATGCTCGCGCCGCCGTCCTGCCCGGCGTGCGCCCCGTCGGCCTGGCCGTGCACATCGGCAGCCAGATCGCCACCACCGCACCTTACCGCGCCGCCTGCACCCGCATCGCCGCCCTGGTGCGCACGATCCGTGCGGCCGGGCATGCGGTCGACGTGGTGGATTGCGGCGGCGGCCTCGGCATCTCCTACCGCGACGAGCCGGCCGGCTCCCCCGCGGCGTTGGCAGGGGTGCTCGCCGCGACGCTGGGCACCCTGGGCGTGCGCCTGATGGTCGAGCCGGGCCGCTGGCTGGTCGGCCCCGCAGGCGTGCTGCTCAGCACGGTGGTGCGCGCCAAGACCACCGGCGGCCACCGCTTCGTGGTGCTCGACGCAGCGATGACCGAGCTGGCCCGCCCGGCGTTGTACGATGCGTGGCACGGCATCGTGCCGGTCTCCTCGTCGGACGCCGCCGGCCCCGCGACGCTCGCGGACGTGGTGGGGCCGGTGTGCGAGAGCGGCGACATCCTCGCGCGCCAGCGATCGCTGCCGCCGTTGTCGCCCGGCGCGCTGGTCGCGATCCTGGACGCCGGGGCGTATGGTGCGGTGATGAGCTCGACCTACAATGCCCGGCCGCTGGCGGCGGCGGTGATGGTCGACGGTGGCCGCGCCAGCTTGATCCTGCCCCGTGCGCCGGTGGAATCGTTGTGGGCCCGCGACATCCTGCCGGAACGGGACGCGGCGCCCCGGCTGCGCCTGCTGGCCGGGCAGGGATGAGCGGGGCGACGCCCGGGGGAGCCGGTCCCGGCAGGCCCGGAGCCGGGGCGTCCGGCGGCGCACTGCCAGGCGCCGCTCCACGCCGCGACATAAACCCCGTCGCTTCCCAGGGCGATCCCTGGAACGCCGCCCTGCCGCACGGCCCCCTCGACCGGCTCCGGCGCAAGCGCCGGCAGGCGCGCGCCGTGCTCTGGCTCGAACGGCTCTGGCCTGCGGGCTGGCCGGCTGCCGCACTGGTCGGCGGCTACGGGACCGTGGCGATGCTGGGCGCGCTCGCCCTGCTGCCGCCGGCGCCGCGCGCCGCGCTCACGCTGGCAGTGCCGGCGGGCGCAGCCATGCTGCTGTGGCGCGGCGTGCGCCCGCTGCGTGCGCCGGCACCGGGAGAGGTGGATCGCCGCCTGGAAGCCGCCTCGGGGCTGCGCCACCACCCGCTGCGCGTGCTCTCGGACCGTCTCGCCAGGATCGCGGGCGGCACGCCGGCCGACACGGCGCCCGCCGACGAGGAAGCGGACCCGCTTTGGCGCGCCCACCTGGCACGGGCGGCGTCGCAGCTGCACCGGCTGCGGGTCGGCGTGCCGCATTCCCTGCTGGCCGGGCGCGACATGCGCGCGCTGCGCGCCCTGGTGCTGGTCGGGCTCGCCGCCTCTCTGGTGATCGCCGGCCCGGAGGCAGGGCCGCGCCTCGCCGCCGCCTTCACCCCCGCCTTGCCGCCGGGGCCGCCGGTGCCCGCGCCGGTGCTGCAGGCCTGGATCACGCCGCCGCCGTCGACCGGCCTGCCCCCTGTGTTCCTGCACCCCGTCAGTCCACCCGCGAGCGTCACCGTGCCGGCCGGCTCGAAGCTCCAGGTCAGCCTCACCGGTGGCAGCGCCGCGCCCACCCTCACGCTCGGCGACGCCACGCAGCCCTTCGCGGCGCTCGACCCGACGAGCTGGCAGGCGGAGCGGGTGCTCGACGCGAGCGGCGTGCTCGCCGTGCGCCGCGGCGGCGGGCAGGTCGCGTCCTGGTCGCTGAGCGTGGTGCCCGACGACGCGCCCGTGGTCGCCTGGGCCACGTCACCCGGACCCGTCACCGGCGAGGGCGCGCGCGCCAGGGCCGACACCCGCACCCGCCTGCCCTGGCGGGTGTCGCACCGCTACGGCGTGGCCTCGCTGGCGGCGGAGCTGCGGCTCGACGCGCGGCCCGCCGACCCGGCGGTGGCGGTGCCGATCCCTCTGCCCGGCGCACCGAAGGACGCGCACGGGACGGCGGCGCCCGACCTCACCGCCAATCCCTGGGCCGGGCTCCCGGTCTCCGCCGTGCTGGTCGGGCGCGACGGGCAGGGCCTCGCGGGGCGCAGCGAGATCGCGCGCTTCACTCTGCCGGAGCGCGCGTTCCAGAACCCGCTGGCGCGCGCGCTGATCGCCACCCGGCGGCGGCTGACGCTGGACCCGGAGCACCGCGACCCTGTGGTGGCGGACATCCAGGCGCTGGCGGACGCGCCGGCGGCGTTCGGCGACAGCCTGGGCACCTACCTGGCGCTCAGCACGATCGCCACTCTGCTGTCGCAGGAGGACGGCCCGGCCGACGCTGTGGCGCAGGCGCAGTCGCGGATGTGGGAGATGGCGCTGGCGCTGGATGCCGGCGCCGTGGAGCGCAGCGCCCGCGTGGTCGAGCAGGCCCGCGAGCAGGTCCGCCAGCAGCTCGACGCGATGGTGCGCGACCCGGCGAAGCAGGCCGATCCCAGGCAGCAGGCAGAGCTGAAGGCCCGCGTCGAGGCGATGCGGCAGGCGATCCGTCAGCACCTGCAGGCGATGCTGGAGCAGGCGCGCAAGGACGGCACTCTGCAGCCTAAGGACCAGGCCGCGCAGCAGAGCGACGCGCGCGACCTGGACCGGATGCTGCGCGAGATGGAGGACGTCGCGAAGCAGGGCCGCATGGAGGAGGCGGAGCGGAAGCTCGACCAGTTGCAGAAGCAGATGCAGGCGCTGGACGACGCGGCCAGGCAGTCCTCCCAGCAGGCGCAGGACAACAAGGGCGGCAAGGGCGGCGCCAAGGAGGACTCCGAGCGCGCGCAGACTGCCAAGGATGCGGTGCAGGACCTGCTCAAGCGCGAGGGCGGCCTGCTCGATCATGCCCAGGGACGCGAGACGGGACGTGAGACGGGACACGATCAGGGACGCGAGCCGGGGCGTGACCAGGGTCGCGCGCAGGAACGGCAGAATGGCGCGCCGGCGCCGGGCGAGCAGGACGCCCGGGGCGGCCGCGCGCCGCAACCGGGCAGCCCTGGCGCGGATGGCGCCGCGCCCGGCGGCGACACAGGCCACAGGGGCGGAGGTCAGCAGGCGGGCGAGCAGCAGGCGGGCGATCAGCAGGCGGGGCAGGAGGACAGCCCTGGCGCCGCGCCTCCCCCCGGCGGCGTTGGCCAGGACGGCGCGCCAGGGATTGACGGCAGAGGCCAGTCGCCGCGTGACCCGGCGCAGCGCCAGCCTGGCAAGCCGCGGGCCCGCCCGGACACGCCGCCTCCTGCGCAGGCCGCCGCTCCTCCGCCCTCGCCGCGCGACACCGAAGGCCGCGTGCAGCGCGCCATGCGCCGGGCGCTGGGCGAGCTGATGCAGCAGTTCGGCGACTCCGCCGGCTCCGTGCCCAAGAGCCTCGGCGACGCCGACCAGGCGATGCAGCAGGCCGAGGATGCGTTGCGCGCCGGCCACGACGACGTTGCGCGCGAGGCAGAGCAGCGCGCGGTGGCTGACCTGCGCAAGGGCGGCCAGGAGATGGGCCAGACCATGCAGCGCCAGTTCGGCCTCTCCGAGTCCAAGGACGGACAGGACGGCCAGCAGGGCGAAGGGAAGGGCGAGGAGGCGCAGGACGGCGACGGCGAGGGCGGCACCGGCGACAAGCCAGGCAAGCCCGGCCACGCGAAGCGGGTGCAGCGCGACCCGCTCGGCCGCCTGACCCAGGACGGCGGCCACGGCATCAGCGACGGCGACGACGTCCACGTCCCGGACCAGGCCGAGCAGGCGCGCTCGCGCGACCTGCAGGACGAGCTGCGCCGCCGCGGCGCGGACCGGGCCAGGCCGCAGGACGAGCTGGACTACATCGGGCGGCTGCTCAAGCCGTTCTGAGGCCGGGGATGGCCTGCGAAGGCTTCGCCCAGACCCGCCTCTGCTTCAAGGCGGGGCAAGCCGCCCCTGGACCGGCCTCGCTCAAGAGAAGCCGGTCCAGGGGGGCTCCCCCTGGCGGAGTTTGAGGCAGAGCCTCAACCTTGCCTTCCTGCCCACCCATCCAACAGAGCCGCTGGCACCGGGGCATGACTGTCCGAGCCTGGCGTATGGAAGGGTTGCCTCCGGACCTGCGCCGTCCCCGGTTCTAGGACCACATCCGCCGCAGCTCGGGCTCGCGGTCCCAGAGCTGGTGCTTCAGGGCGCCGGCAACGTGCAGGGCGAACAGCGCGTAGAGGGCGTAGGCCAGCGCCACGTGGACCGAGAACCACCGGGCGTGAAGCCTCCGCTTGGCTTCTGGGTCCATCGCCTGGATGAGCCCGATCCGCGGCCAGGGCACCAGGCCATACAGCCGGAGCGGGTGCTGCGCGGCATGGGCGAAGGCGGAGTCGTGGACCCACCCGGACAGCGGCAGGGCCAGGATCATGCCGTACAGCGCGAGATGCGCCGCATGGGCGCCAAGCCGCTCGAGCCGGCCGTAACTGGCCGGCATCGGCGGCGGCGCATGGGTCAGCCGCCACAGCACCCGTATGAGCGCCAGCCCGAGCACGGTGATGCCGATCGACTTGTGCAGATCGATCGCCGGCCGGATCCAGGTCTCGGGGTAGAGCTCGGCGGTCAGGCCCAGCGCCACGTTGGCCACGATCAGCCCCGCGACCAGCCAGTGCAGCACCATGGCCGGACGCGTGTAGCGCAGGGGAAGGATCATGCGCCGAGACTGCCCCAGCACGCGACGTGGCACGACATTTATCTGCGCCGCCGTCCCAGTCATACCGACGGCCTTAGGTTCTGGCCTGTCAGAAAAGGAAGGCCAGGGGCGCTGCCCCTGGACCCCGCCAAAGGCTCGCCTTTGGAAACCCCTACTTAAGTTGCGCCGGGTCCAGGGGCGGCTCGCCCC
>CAXSES010000218.1:0-5515 GCA_964236225.1 uncultured Acetobacteraceae bacterium | reverse complement strand
GAGAACCGCCGGCTGATGGGCGCCACCGACCCGAAGAAGGCGGAGGCCGGCACGATCCGCGCCGAGTTCGCAGAGAGCATCGAGGCGAACTCCGTGCACGGCTCGGACAGCGTCGAGAACGCGGCGCAGGAGATCGCGTTCTTCTTCGCGGGCACAGACATCGTCGCCTGAGCCGGGGGCGAGACGGCGCGGGCGTCCCCCTCGCCGTTCCTGGCTGTCCTTCGTCGGCGCCGCGAGCGCCCGGCCGCATGGGCGGATACGGCTCACGGCGACCGGTGCGATGGCGCAATATGTTAGTATTGTTGACAAACATCCGGGAATGTCCTAACACAACGTTAGTGAATTGATGGGGGGCAGGATGGCGCAGCGCTTCGAATGGACTCAGACGCGTAACCGGCAGGTGATGGACATGCGTCGGGCCGGCGCGACCTGGGACACGGTCGCGGCGGCGATCGGGGTTGGTCGGAACTCTGTGATCGACCACGCCCGTCGGCTGGGCGTGCGCAAGCGCTCCGGGGTGGGCGTGCCGCCGCCGCCGCCGCGCGAGGCGAGCGACCGTCCGGCGCGTCCGCCCGGCCATCCTGACACCTGGGAACTGATCACGGCCGGCACGGTGCTGGAGGGCTCGCCCTATCCATGGCCGGTGTTCGACCTGTGACGGAGCGCGACGCCGCCTGGCTGGACGAGCCGGCGCGGCAACGATTCACGCAGAGCGAGGGGGTGCAGGGATGAGCAACGTCGTGAGGCTTGATGCGCGCATGCCGGCTTGCGGCGGTGCGACGGCGGCCGCCGCGAGGCCGTCGGCGCAGGTTCAGGCGCTGCGGCCCGCCGCAGGCGAGGCGAGGCGCATCGCCACGGGCCCGGGCGGGCGCGAGGAGGCGCCGGACGCGGAATACGTCATCCACCGCCTGGAAGAGGCAGGGTGCACTCTTCTGACGTTGCCGGGGACCGGGTACTCCACGCGGCTGCGCACGTCGAACCTGGATGTCGTGCGCGCGGCAGAGGCGTTCGGCGCCGAGACAGGAGGGCGGATCCGGCCGCCGGTGCCCTCCGCGGTGCAGATCACCCGCATGGACGAGGCGCTGGGCTGGATCACCCTGATCCCGCAGGACCGCTACGTGCTGCGGCGCATCGTGGGCGCGCGCAGCCTGGTGAGCCCGTCCACGGAGCGCCACCTCTACAGCTGGCGGCGTCTCGGCACGGTGCTCGGCGCGGACCACAAGGCGGTGCAGCGCTGGCACGCGACGGGGATCGAGATGATCGTCGCCGTGCTCGGCGAGCAAGGCAGAACTTGACCAAATTGTTAGTTTCGCTGACGTCCTGCGATCCGCGAAGGCAGCAAGGCTAAGGCTCCGCCTTGAACTCCACCATGGGCGAGCCGCCCCTGGGCCCGGCTTCTCTTGATAACAACGGCCTTAGGTTCTGACCTGTCAGGAAAGGAAGGCCAGGGGCGCTGCCCCTGGACCCCGCCAAAGGCTCGCCTTTGGAAACCAACACTTAAGTTGTGCCGGGTCCAGGGGCGGCTCGCCCCTGGCGGGTCTGGGCGTAGCCTGCCAAAGGTTCCGACGACCCGCTTGGGTCGTTGGAAGGGCAGGCGGAGGGAGAGCCCAGCCTTGCTTGCTTTGTCAGGCCACCCCCGCGATTTTCGCCTTGGCGATCAGCGCCTCGGCCATGCGGATGCTGGCGATGTCGATCAGCCGCCCGTCGAGCGACACGGCGCCCCGTCCCTCGCGCGCCGCCTGCGCCATCGCGTCGAGGATGCGGTGCGCCTTGGTGATCTCGGCCTGCGAGGGCGAGAACACCTCGTTGGCAGGTGCGACCTGGCTCGGGTGGATCGCCCACTTGCCCTCGTAGCCGAGCACGGCGGCGCGGCGGGCGGCGGCCAGGTAGCCGTCGGGATCGCCGAAATCGCCGAACGGGCCGTCGATCGGGCGCAGGCCGTAGGCGCGGCACGCGACCATCATCCGGCTCTGCGCGAAGTGCCACTGGTCCATCCAGAAGTAGTCGCGCCGGCCGTCCGCGTCCCTGTCCGACAGCACGCCGTACTCGGGGTGCACGCCGCCGATCACCGTGGTCCGCGCCCGCGTGCTGGCCGCGTAGTCCGCGACGCCGAAGCTCATCGCCTCCAGCCGCTTCGAGGACTGCGCGATCGCCTCCACGTTGGCCATGCCGAGCGCGGTCTCGATCAGCACCTCGAAGCCGATCCGCTTCTGCCGGCGCATCGCCGCCTCGATCTGCGTCACCATCATGTCGACCGCGTAGACGTCCGCCGCCACGCCGACCTTGGGGATCAGGATCATGTCCAGCCGCGGGCAGGCCTCCACGATGTCGACCACGTCGCGGTACATGTAGTGGGTGTCGAGCCCGTTAATGCGCACCATCATCGTCTTTGCGCCCCAGTCGACCTCGTTGAGGCCCTGGATGATGTTGCGGCGCGCCTGCTCCTTGTCGTCGGGCGCCACCGCGTCCTCGCAGTCGAGGAAGACGATGTCGGCCGCGCTCCTCGCCGATTTCTCGAACAGCGCGGGGTTGGAGCCGGGCACCGCCAGCTCGGAGCGGTGCAGGCGAGGCGTCGGGGCGTCGATCAGGGTGAAGCTCATGGCGGTCCTCTGAGGTCGGGGGCAGCGGAAAAACAAGGCCAGGGCTCTGCCCTGGACCCGCCAAAGGGCTCGCCCTTTGGAAACCATTACGAAGGCAGTCCCCCCCTTCCGGAGGCCGGTCCAGGGCGGCTCGCCCTGGCGGAGTCGCCGCCTTCAAGCAGGGGGGCAGGGCCCCTGGCCTTGCCTTGCCGTCAGGCCGCGCGCCGCGACAGCGCGCCTGCCATCGTGGACCCCAGCTCGCCCGCGCTCGGCGAGACCGCCAGCCCGAACGACTTCATGATCTCCGCCTTCTCCGCCGCGCTGTCCCCTGCCGCGGAGATGATGGCGCCGGCGTGGCCCATGCGGCGGCCCTTCGGCGCGGTGAGGCCGGCGACGTAGCCGACCACCGGCTTGGTCATGTTCGCCTTGATCCACGCCGCCGCCTCGGCCTCCTGCGGGCCGCCGATCTCGCCGATCATCATCACCGCCTCCGTCTCCGGGTCCTGCTCGAACAGGGCCAGGTGGTCGAGGAACGAGCTGCCGTTGATCGGGTCGCCGCCGATGCCGACGCTGGTGGAGATGCCGATGCCCAGCTCCATGAGCTGCGCGCCGGCCTCGTAGCCCAGCGTGCCTGAGCGCGACACCACGCCGACGCTGCCCTGCCTGTAGATGCTGCCCGGCATGATGCCGAGCATCGCCTTGCCGGGGCTGATGATGCCGGCGCAGTTCGGGCCGACCAGCAGGGTGCGGCGCTCCCTGGGATAGCGGCGCAGGTAGCGCTTGACCCGCATCATGTCCTGCGCGGGGATGCCGTCGGTGATCGCGCAGATCAGCCTCAGCCCGGCATCCGCGCCCTCCATGATCGCGTCGGCGCAGAACGGCGGGGCGACGAAGGCGATCGAGGCCTCCGCGCCGGTGGCGGCCACCGCCTCGCGCACCGTGTTGAACACGGGGCGGCCGAGATGGGTGCGCCCGCCCTTGCCGGGTGTGACGCCGCCCACGACGTCGGAGCCGTACTCGATCATCTCGCGGCCGTGGAAGGTGCCCTTGTCGCCGGTGAAGCCCTGGATGAGGATCCTCGTGGTCTCGTTGATCAGGATGCTCATCGGATCAGCTTCCGGCGGAGTTGGCTGCGGCGGGCGCGGGCACGTGGGACTTCGCGGCGGCGACCGCCTTTTCCGCGGCCTCGGTCAGGCTGTCGGCGGTGATCACGGCGATGCCGCTCTCCTGCAGGATGCGCCGTCCCGCCTCGACGTTGGTGCCGGCGAGGCGCACGATCAGCGGCACCTTGATCCGCGTCTCGCGGACGGCGTGCACGACGCCCTCGGCGACCCAGTCGCAGCGGTTGATGCCTGCAAAGATGTTGACCAGCACCGCGCGCACGTTGGCGTCCGACAGCACCAGGCGGAACGCGGTGGCGACCCGCTCCGGGCTGGCGCCGCCGCCGACGTCGAGGAAGTTCGCGGGCTCGCCGCCCGCGTACTTGATGACGTCCATGGTCGCCATCGCCAGCCCCGCGCCGTTGACCACGCAGCCGATGTCGCCGCCCAGGCCCACGTAGTTGAGCTGGTGCTCCGTCGCCTGCGCCTCGCGCGGGTCCTCCTGGCTCGGGTCGTGCATGCCGGCGATCCTGCGCTGGCGGAACATGGCGTTGTCGTCGAAGCTCATCTTGGCGTCGAGCGCGATCACCCGGTCGTCCTTGGTGAGCACCAGCGGGTTGATCTCGAGCATGGTGGCGTCGAGGTCGCGGAACAGGCGGTAGGCGCCGACGATGCAGGTGACCGCGCCCTGCACCTGCCTGATCGTGAAGCCGAGGCCGAAGGCGATCTCGCGCGCCTGGAACGCCAGCAGGCCGACCGCCGGCTCCACGATCACCTGGATCAGCTCGTCGGGGCTGTCATGGGCGATCTGCTCGATCTCCATGCCGCCGTGCCTGCTGGCGATGACGCGGACCCGCTCCTCCTTCCGGTCGAGCACGAAGCCCAGGTAGAACTCGCGCTCGAACGGCTCCGCCGCCTCGACGTAGACGCGCTGCACCGGCTTGCCCTCCGGCCCGGTCTGCCCTGTCACCAGGCGCCTGCCCAGCATCCCGGCGGCGGCCTCGCGCACCCCGTGATAGGTCGAGCACAGCTTGACGCCGCCCGCCTTGCCGCGCCCGCCGGCGTGGATCTGGGCCTTCACCGCCCAGCGCGAGCCGCCCAGCTCGGTCGCGGCGTACACCGCCTGGTCAGCGGTGAACGCGACCGCGCCGCGCGGCACGGCGACGCCCGCGCTCGCGAGCAGCTCCTTGGCCTGGTACTCGTGCACGTCCATGTCGGCTTCCTTCCCTCGGGCGGCTCGGACGGCCACCTCGTTCACTCGCAGGCTCCGGCCCGGCTGTTGGCGGCTCTCTTGAAAAGACGTTACAGATTTTCGCGCGCACTGCGAGCAGTTCCTGCAACGTCGCGCGGCGCCTTCCTGCAATATCGCGTGGCGGGTTCTGCAACGTCGTGCGGCGGGCGGCGCCGCTTCCGGCCGGGCCTGCTCCCGACACGCGCCGCTCCGGCAAGGCGTCGGGCGGTGCGTCGCCTGGAGTACTGGAGCGTGCCATGCTGCTGCCGGCCCGGCGGTTCGTCCAGCCAGGTGAGGCGCCCGACGCCGGGGACGCTCGGCGTTCACTGCCGCGGCGCCGCTGGTGGTTGTCGGCACGGCGTTCCTGGCGCGCGGCGCGGGGCTGTCGATGTCGCTGGGCGCGTTCCTGGCCGGCGTGCTGCTGTCCGGCTCGGGGGGCCGCCACGAGCTGCGGGCCGACATCGAGCCGTTCGAGGGCCTGCTGCCCGGCTTCTCCATGTCGGTTGGCATGGCCGCATGGCCCGGGCTGCTGGCGGCAAGGTTGAGGCTCTGCCTCAAACTCCGCCAGGGGGAGCCCCCCTGGACCGGCTTCCCTTGAGTTGCGC
>CAXSES010000217.1:0-5527 GCA_964236225.1 uncultured Acetobacteraceae bacterium | reverse complement strand
CTTGCCTGCCTAGGCGCCATGCCCCGCGCCGCCGGCCGCCTGTCCCGCCCGGTCGAGGTCGGGCAGCAGCACCGCGAGCAGGCCGATCGCCGGCAGCCAGGCGCACAGCGCGTAGACGAAGCCGATGCTGGTGGCGTCGGCCAGCAGCCCCAGCACCGCCGCGCCGATCCCGCCCAGCCCGAAGGCGAGGCCGAAGAACAGCCCGCCGACCAGCCCGACCTTGCCGGGCAGCAGGTCCTGCGCGTACAGCAGGATCGCGGAGAACGCCGAGGCCAGGATCAGGCCGATGACCACGCTCAGCGCCGAGGTCCAGGCCAGCGAGGCGTGCGGCAGCATCAGGGTGAACGGCAGCACGCCCAGGATCGAGCCCCAGATCACCCGCCTGCGCCCGACGCGGTCGCCGATCGGCCCGCCCGCCAGGGTGCCGGCCGCCACCGCCGCGAGGAACACGAACAGATGCACCTGCGCCGCCTGCACCGACAGGTGGAAGCGCGCGATCAGGTAGAACGTGTAGTAGCTGGTCAGGCTGGCCAGGTAGAAATACTTGGAGAACACCAGCAGCACCAGCACGCCGACCGCCATCGCCACCCGGCGCGGCGGCAGCGCGGCGCGTGGCGCGGCCGTGCGCGCCGGCCCGCGCGGCGACTGGCGGGTGTACCAGGCCCCGCAGGCGCCGAGCAGCCCCATGGCCAGCAGCGGCCCGGCGACGAACCAGGCGACGGAGCCCTGGCCATGCGGGATCACCACGAAGGCGGCGGCCAGCGGCCCGACCGCCTGTCCGGCATTGCCGCCGACCTGGAAGATCGACTGCGCCAGGCCATGCCGCCCGCCCGAGGCGAGCCGGGCCATGCGCGAGGCCTCCGGGTGGAACACGGAGGAGCCGACGCCGACCAGCGCGGCCGCACCCAGCAGCACCCAGAACGAGCCGGCATGGGCCAGCAGCACCAGGCCCACCAGGGTGAACGCCATGCCGAACGGCAGCGAGTAAGGCATCGGCCGCCGGTCGGTGTACAGCCCGATCGCCGGCTGCAGCAGCGAGGCGGTCATCTGGAACGCCAGGGTGAGCACGCCGATCTGGGCGAAGCTCAGCCCGTAGCGGCCCTTCAGCATCGGGTAGAGCGCGGGCAGCACCGCCTGGACCATGTCGTTGAGCAGGTGCGACGCCGCCAGCGCCAGGATCACCGGGAACACCGTGCGGCTGGCGGCGCCGGCGGCGCGCGGGGCGTACAGGTCCGGCGGGGCGAGCGCCTCCGCGGTGGCGGGCCGGGGCAGGACCTGGCTCATGGATCGCACTCCGTCGTGGCTGGGCGGCGGACATGGCGCCAGGCAATGCCGCATTGCATCATTCTGGGGTGCCGCGCGTGGCGGGGCCAGCCCCGCGTGCGGCAGCACTGGGTTGCGCCAGGCTCGCCCGCCTTGAAGCGGGGGCGGGTCCCCGCCTTCAGGCAACGGGCAGAGCCCGGCCCTGCTTCCCAGCGGTCGGTGTCAGGAATCGCTGGTTCCATGAAAGGACCTCCAGGCCCCCTCATGCCTGGAGGAGCCGGCCCCGCCCGTGCCGGTCGGCCTACGGCGCCGTCGGCATCAGCGTGGCGCGGGGCAGCAGGGACGCCCGCTCCGCGGCATCCAGCACCAGGCTGCACACCGCGAGGCCGTGGGCCGTCGAGCAGTGCGGCCCTGCGTCGGGCTGCGGCCCCGCCGTATCGCCGAGCCAGCGCAGCGAGAGCTCGCCCGGCTGGAGCCCATCCCCGGCAGGCGGGCAGTCATGCCGGGGCCGTGCGCTGTACAGGCTGTTCGTCGCGACGTTCAGGCGACCCGCGACCAGCTGGATCTGCATCATCACCCTGGTCAGGAGGACGGGCGCCCGCGGCAGGCAGCCGAACGCCGGCGTCACCCGCACGAGGGTATGGCGCGCGACCGCGGCCTCCCAGGCCCGCGCATCGACCGGCAGGGCCAGGGTCGAGTGCAGGCTGCGCTCGACCTCGGCCCACAGCGGCACCGTGTCGACGCACTGCAGGAACGCCGCCGCGAGCAGGATCGCCACGCCACGCCGCCCCGGCCGCGAGGCCGCGCATCCGGCGATGCCGAGCGCCAGGACCAGATACAGGGCCGGCCAGACGAAGCGGCCGCTGGCCCGGAACACGCCGGCCAGCGCCAGCACGGCCGGGGGCAGGGGAACGTGCAGGACATGGAGGCCGCCGAGGAAGACGTCGTCCGACACCGCGAACAGGGCGCAGGCCAGCAGGCACGCCGACAGGCAGGCGTGGCGCCGGAGGCCGACCCGCGCCCGGCCCGCCAGCCACCGCCGCGCGAACCAGAGCAGCAGCATCGCCCCGGCCCCCAGGTAGCAGTACCCCTCGTACTGGTAGCCGGTCGCGTCGAGGCGCGGGAGACCGATCAGGGTCCCGAGGAGACCCCTGTCTGGGACAAGCGGCGACACGAGGTTGGCCGAGGCGATGCCGAACCCCTGGGCGCTCAGCGCGCCGTTCCCCGCGAGGTAGCCCGACAGAGTCGTCTGGCCGCCCAGCAGCACGCCGAGCGTCGCCACGAGCCCGAGCCCGGGCACCGGCCGGAGCCTGCGGTCCAGCACGGCCTGCGCGATGGCGGCGCCCACGACCGCCGCGACCATGGCGAACAGGTAGGCATGGGTCCACAGCGCCAGCACGCAGAGCGGCGCGCCCCAGAGCAGGCGCGGCAGGGCGGGGGCCGCGCGGGCCGCGCCGAAGTAGCACGCCAGCGAGAGCGTCACCTCGAACTGCGCCATCAGCGTGGTGTGCCCCCAGCGTGCCAGCAGCGCCGGCGCGCACAGCCCGAACGCCGTGGCGGCGACCGCGGAGGCCGCGCTCCTGCCGCCGAGCAGGGCGACGAGCAGGGTCATCGAGACGGCGCCGGCCGCGAGGCACAGCGCGGTCCACAGGCCGAACGGGTTGAACGCGCGCCCGCTCAGCCGGAACAGCAGCCGTCCGGCCAGCGCCACCACCGGGGTGCTGTCCGTGTAGAGGATGTTGCTGCCGTCCGGCGCGCCCAGCCGGCTGACCTGGAACAGCGGCAGCCGCCACTCGTCGCGCACGAAGTAGTCGTAGCCGCTGAGCGCGGTGGCCATGTCGGCCCAGCTGCTGTCGACCACCCCGTGCGGGTCGCGCCAGAACGGCGAGGACCCGTCGAGGAAGTCCCGGTCGAACAGCAGCAGGCAGCAGGCCAGGGCGATCGCGGCGCTCAGGAGCAGCAGCACCGGCACGCCGCGCGCGGCGGCCAGCACGTCGCCCGCCTGCCCCGCACGGCCGGACGCGCGCGCCCGCGGGCCGGTGTGCGCGAATGCAAGGCCGGGCCTCAAGCCGCCTTTCTCGCGACCACCATCGCCGTCAGGCCGAACAGCCTGTTGTGGCGAAACATCCACAGCTCCGCCCGGCAGGCCGCCCAGAGCGCGCCGTTGGGCAGCCGGCCCCACAGGCGCATCTGGCTGCGCACCCTGTCCTGCCCGGTGACGGCGGCCCGCAGCCGCGCGAGCAGGCGCGACGCCGCCGCGAGCGGGAACAGCGCGCCATACAGGTAGCAGGCGCCCTCGACGACCAGGCCGGAGGACTCCACCACGGCGCGGACCTGGCCCAGCGTGTAGCGGCGGTGGTGCCCGAGGAACACGTCGTGGCCGCTCCACAGCCAGGAGAACGCCGGCACGGTGACGATGAACCGCGTGCCGCAATCGACCTCGCGGACATAGGATCGCAGCAGAGCCCCGTCGTCGGCCACGTGCTCCAGCACGTCCATCAGGAGCACGAGGTCGACGCTCGGCCGGGCCACGCTGCGCCGGAACAGCAGCGGCTTGCCCTCGATCGTCTCGTCGCGGTCCTCGGCGTAGCCGGGGTCCACGCAGGTCGCGCTGGTCACGTGGTCGCGCCGCAGGAGCTGGCGGGAGAAGAAGCCCGTGCCCGCGCCGACGTCCAGCACGCGGGCGGGGCGCATCCCCCCCAGCAGCGTGGCCACGGCCGCCGACTTGGCGCGGTAGTACCAGTGTCCGGCCACGCCGGCGCCGAGGAGGCCGTCTTCCCTGAGGTCCATGCCCTGCTCCGTCCCAGGCCCGGCTCCTGCCTCGCGGGCGACAGGAACAAGCTTACGGCAGGCGGGCTTAGGAACGGTTAACCGCGGGCGGCCCCGAAGGCGCGCGGCGAGCGTCCCCGGCATCGACCCGTCGGAAAGCAGGGCCGGGCCCCGCCCGTTGCCTGTAGGCGGGGACCCGCCAGGAGCGAGCCGCCCCTGGACCTGCCTGACCTAGGCATCGGACTTTAGGGGCGGGCCTTCGTCGGGTGAGGCGGAGCCTCGACCTTTCCTGCCTGCCCCATGCCGTCTGGCGGCAGGCCGCGCCAGCAGGCACAGTGTCGCCCTGTGGAGAACACGATGCGACAGCTCCTGGTTCTGACCCTCGCGCTGCTGGCCGGCTGCGCCCAGACCGGCTCGTCGCTGCGCCTGGCGGGCGATCCCCGCGCCGGCCCGAGCCGCTCGCTGCTCGACGCCTACTTCATCGCCCACGGCATGGCGTTCGGCGCCACCTCGGCCCGCGCCAGCCCCGAGGTGCAGGCCGAGCTGGACCGGCTCGACGCCCGCGCCGCCGCCGCGATCGTCTCGCTGCGACCCGGCGCGTCCGGCCTGCGCGAGCAGCGCGCGGCGGAGGCGGCGGTGGCGGCGCTGACCAGCTACGCGGCGGCGCGGGCGGACGGCTCGCCCCCGCGCCAGCCCTGACCCCCGCCTTGTCGCAGGCATGCGCGGAGGCGCCTCCCCCGCCCGCAGGCTCGCTGCTCCGGATCGAGGGCCTGCGGACCCGCTTCGGCGCGGTGGCGGCGGTGGACGGCGTGACGCTGTCCCTGGCGCGGGGCCGCACGCTTGCGGTGGTGGGCGAGAGCGGCTGCGGTAAGTCGGCGCTGTCGCTGTCGCTGCTGCGCCTGCTGCCGCCAGCCGGCCGGGTCGTCGCAGGGCGTGTGCTTCTGGACGGCGAGGACCTGCTCGCCCTGTCCCCCTCGGCGATGCGCGCGGTGCGCGGCCGCCGCGCCGCCATGGTGTTCCAGGAGCCGATGACCAGCCTGAACCCGATGCTGCGCGTCGGCGCCCAGGTCGCCGAGGCGCTGCTGGCCCACCCCGCCGCGCCAGGGCCGCCCGACGCGACGCCGCACGCGATCCCGCCCATGACGGCGCACCCTGGCCCGCCGCGCGGCCAGGCCCTGCTGCGCGAGCGCGTCGTCGCCGCGCTCGACGACGTGCGCATCGCCGACCCCGCGCGCTGCGCGCGGGCCTACCCGCACCAGCTCTCCGGGGGCATGCGCCAGCGCGTGATGCTGGCGATCGCGCTGGCGGGCGAGCCCGCGCTGCTGATCGCCGACGAGCCGACCACCGCGCTCGACGTCACGGTGCAGGCGGCGATCCTGGCGCTGCTACGCGCCCGCCAGCGCCGCACCGCGATGGCGATCCTGCTAATCACGCACGACCTCGGCGTGGTGGCGCAGATGGCCGACGAGGTCGCGGTGATGTACGCCGGCCGCGT
>CAXSES010000216.1:0-5533 GCA_964236225.1 uncultured Acetobacteraceae bacterium | reverse complement strand
GCGGCGCGGAAGCCGGCCTCGTGGGTGCCGCCCTGCGGGGTGGGCACGGTGTTGCAGTAGGAGTGCAGGAACGCCTCGCCGGAGAGCGTCCAGGCCAGCGCCCACTCGACGCGCCCGGTGGCGGCGCCGCCTGGGCCGGGGGGCAGCGTTGCCTCGCCGGCCCAGATCTCGGGGATGGCGCGCGGCGTGTCGGCGATGTCCGCGTCCAGGCTGTCGCGCAGGCCGCCGGGGAAGTGCAGCTCGGCCTCGGCGGGGATGTCGGCCGGGCGGGGCAGCACGGGGTCGCAGGACCAGCGGATTCGCACGCCGCGGAACAGGTAGGCCTTGGAACGGCACAGGCGGTAGAGGCGGGCGGGGGCGAACTGCAGGGCCGCGAAGATTTCGGGGTCGGGGTGGAAGCGGATCTGCGTGCCCCTGCGGTTCTGCACCGGGCCGGCGTTCTGCAGCCTGGTGGCGGGCTTGCCGCGGCTGTAGGTCTGGCGCCAGAGGGTGCGGTCGCGGGCGACCTCCACCTCCATGAGGTCGGACAGGGCATTGACCACCGAGCTGCCGACGCCGTGCAGGCCGCCGGAGGTCTCGTATGACTTGCCGGAGAACTTGCCGCCCGAGTGCAGCGTGGTGAGGATGACCTCCAGGGCACTCAGCTTCTTGTATTTCGGGTGTGGGTCGACGGGGATGCCGCGACCGTTGTCGCGCACGGTCAGGGTGTTGCCGGCGGCGAGAGAGACCTCGATCAGGCTGGCATGGCCGGCGACGGCCTCGTCCATGGCGTTGTCCAGGATTTCGGAGGCCAGGTGGTGCAGGGCGTTCTCGTCGGTGCCGCCAATGTACATTCCAGGGCGGCGGCGCACAGGCTCCAGGCCCTCGAGAACCTCGATGTCCTTGGCGGTGTAGCTGTCAGGGGCGTTGTCCGGCGGGGTGAACAAATCGTTCATGCTGCGTTCCCTATTCCGCAGCAACGTAGTGGCGTGCAGGAACCGGGACAAGGCGGCGTGGACCTGGGAAGCCGGCTGCGCCTTGATCTGATGCTCAAAGGAGCGAACTGGTCGGGAGCGAGCGTGCGCGGCCACCACGCTCCGCAGCCCGTTCCTCTGGCACGACACCATGATCGTGCCGGAGGACCGGGGCTGGAATGCCGCGGGACCGAGGCGCTGGCGCCGTCTGGCCGGAGTCTAGCGCGTGCCCTTGCCGTCGCCATCGCGCATGGTGCCGGTGGGCTCCTGCACGTGGGCCTCGAGGAACCAGAGCTGCTTGTCGATGCCGCGCGATACCTCGGTGAGCAGGTCGGCGGTGCCGGCGTCGCCCGCCTCGTCGGTGTCGTCGATATTCTCGCGCACCGCGTTGGCGAAGGCGGAGTAGCGGTCGATCAACGCGGCGAGATGGTCGGCGACGGCGTAGGTGTCCACCGGATACGGGGTCAACTTGGACTTGCCGGCGACCTCGGCGGCGGTGCCGCGCGCGGTGCCGCCGAGCTGGGTGATGCGCTCGGCCATCATGTCGTTCCACTCGTCCTGGTCGGTGCGGAACCCGTCCAGCATGAGGTGGATGCCGATGAACTGCGGGCCCTTGAGGTTCCAGTGCGCCTGCTTGGTGATCAGCGCGAGATCGATGCCGTCGGCGAGGCGCGCGCTCAGGCTCTCGATCGAGACGGCCTTGGCGTTGGATTTCGTGGCGTTGCGGGTCTCGTGCATGCGGGTGCCTTCGCTGCTCTGCGACTTCAGCTCGGCGGGGTTGCTGGCCATGGAGTGCTCCTGTGCGGGTTCGCGGGACGAACGCGGCGGCCCGGGGGACGTTCCTCGCGGCGGCGGCATAGTCGACCAGCAAGCAAGGCTGGGCTCTGCCCAGACCCGCCCCTACTCTCAAGGCGGGGGGCGAGCCGCCCCTGGACCGGCCTTACTCAAACCCGTTTTACACCGGCTATCCGTGGCCTATGCGGCGGGTGTGGTGGCATACCCGATCATGCCAGGCAGCACAGTGTACACTTGGCCGGAAACGAGTCTAAGTCATGGATTCCAAAGGCCTGCCTTTGGCGGAGTTTGAGGCAGAGCCTCAACCTTGCTTCCTGTGTTCAGGTCCGCGGGTGGTGGATGTCGTGCACCACGATGCCCTGGTCCTCGCCGGGGACGCGGAGCCATTCGCCCTGTGCCAGAGTGCGCTGGGTATCGCGGTGCCCGGCGTTCCAGTGGTCGCGCATCGAGGCGGCGCTAAAATCGAAATCCTTCATCTGCCCTTCGTGGGCGGCGCCCTGGTAGATGAGGTGCAGGATGGTGAAGTTCGGCAGGTGCTCCAGCTCCGTGCGGAGTGCCCGTTCCTCGGCGGACAGCTCGGCGTCGGGCAGGCGGGAGAGCAGGCGGCGGAGCTGCACCTTCCGCTTGTGCTGCGTCATGTAGTATTCGGTCACCAGGCGGGTGCGGCTCGAGTACATGATGTCCTTCTGCCGGGCGAGGACCTCGCCGATGTCGCGCGGGATTTGGCCGCGGGCGCTGAACAGGTCGACCTGGAACACCAGCATGCTGTCGCGCCCCGCGTGGTCGAGCAGGTGCTGCAGCGGGGTGTTGGACACGAGGCCGCCGTCCCAAAACCAGTCCTCGCCGATCTGCTGCATCGGCAAAGCGGGCGGCAGCGCGCCGCTGGCCTCTATGTGCACCGGCTCGATGCGGGTGTCGGCGCTGTCGAAATAGGCGAAGTTACCGGTGGCGACGTTGACGGCGCCAACGGCGAAGCGGATGGCGCCCGAGTTCAGCAGGTCGAAGTCAACCACCTCGGCGAGCGTCTGGCGCAGCGGCGTGCTGTCGTAGAAGCTGGTGGCGCCGGTGGCGCCGCGGCCGGCGAACCAGGGGCCGGGCAGGTGCGGGGTGAAGAATCCGCTCTGGCCGAACGCGGTGGTCACCATCGACGACCAGGTGTTGTAGAGGCGTCGGGCGAAGTCGCCGTCCGGGACGGGGCCGGCGGTGGAGTGCGAGGTCACCACCTCCCAGAACTGGCGCAGCCGCTCCAGGCGGCGCTCGCGCGGGTTGCCGGCGATGATCGCGGCGTTGATGCCGCCGATGGAGACCCCGGCGATCCACTCGGGGTCGAGATCGGCCTCGTGCAGCGCCTGGTAGACGCCGGCCTGGTAGGCGCCGAGCGCGCCGCCGCCCTGCAGCACCAGGGCGACCTTGCCGCTGCGGGAAGTGAGGCTCGGCCGGTGCGCAGCTTCGGTCGGGGCAAGGGGTGGCATGGCGTTCATCCGGGGCGGGTCCGTGGGGTCTGGGCGTGGGTGACGGCACGCCCCCGGGCGGGGCCTGCGTCGTCGTGCAATCGTCATATGGGCCGGATCGACCCGCGAGCGAAGCCGGCTGGGCGAGGTGCTGGTGTGCAGCGGGCTGAGGCGGGGGCGCGGGCCAGTCTTTCCCGCGCCAGAAGCAGGCGGCGAGACAGGCGAAGCGAGCAAGGTTGAGGCTCTGCCTTCAAGCATGGGCCTCAAACTCCGCCAAAGGCAGGCCTTCGGAATTTCTTTCCTAAGTAAATCGGTGTCCAGAGGCCTTGGCCTTTGGCGGGTCTGGGCAGAGCCCGGCCTTGCTTTCGGGCGTCTTCGACGCGAGCGCGGAACGTGTTCCAAGGCAGGGCCTCTGGCCTTGTCTTGCCGTGGGGCTAAGCTCCGCCCCGGAACTGGGAGGGTTTTGCCATGAGCCTTGCGGGACGGGTGGCGCTGGTCACCGGCTCGACGAGCGGCATCGGCCTGGGCATCGCGCGCGCTCTGGCCGGGCAGGGGGCGTCCGTGATGCTGAACGGGTTCGGCGAGATCGATGCGATCGAGGCGATCCGGGCGGGGATCGGGCGCGAGCACGGCGTGCAGGTGCGCCACCACGGCGCGGACATGACCAGGCCCGGAGAGATCGCGGCGATGGTGGCCGAGGCGGAGCGGGCGTTCGGCTCGCTCGACGTGCTGGTGAACAACGCCGGCATCCAGCACGTGGCGGCGATCGAGGATTTCTCTCCCGAGCGCTGGGACGCGGTGATCGCGATCAACCTGTCCTCGGCGTTCCACGCGATGCGCGCGGCGATCCCGGGGATGCGGGCGCGGGGGTGGGGGCGAGTGATCAACATCGCCTCGGCGCACGGCCTTGTGGGGAGTGCCGGCAAGAGCGCGTACGTGGCGGCCAAGCACGGGGTGCTGGGCCTGACCAAGGCGGCGGCGATCGAGCTGGCGGATGCGGGGGTGACGGTGAACGCGATCTGTCCCGGCTGGGTGAGGACGCCGCTGGTGGAGCGCCAGCTCGAGGCGCGGGCGGCGGCGGAGGGACGCTCGCTCGGGGAGGTGGAGCGCGACCTGCTGGGGGAGAAGCAGCCGATGGCGCGGTTCACCACGCCGGAGCAGATTGGCGGGTTGACGGTGTTCCTGTGCTCGGAGGCTGCGGACACGATCACCGGGGCGCCGCTGTCGATCGATGGCGGGTGGGCGGCGCGGTGAGCGGTCCTTGCGGGGGTGGCGGGCGGGCGGCGCCGTGACCGTTCTGGTGACGGGGGTGGCGGGGTTCATCGGCGCGCACGTGGCGCGCGCGCTGCTGGGCCGGGGCGAGCGGGTGGTCGGCGTGGACAACCTCAACGACTACTACGACGTCGGGCTGAAGCGGGCGCGGTTGGGGCTGCTGGGGGGTGCGTTCCGCTTCGTGGAGGCGGACGTGTCGGACAGGTCGGCGATGGCGGCGCTGGTGGGGTCCGAGCCGTCGATCGACAGGGTGGTGCACCTGGCGGCGCAGGCGGGGGTGCGGCACTCGATGGTCGATCCCTATGCGTACGTGACGGCGAACGTGATGGGGCATGTCGTGCTGCTGGAGGCGGTGCGGCGTCTGTCGGGATTGCGGCACTTCGTGTTCGCCAGCTCGTCGTCGGTCTACGGGCTTGAGCTGATGCTGCCTTTCTCGGAAGGCGCGCGGGCGGACACGCCGACTTCGCTGTATGCGGCGACCAAGCGGGCGAACGAGCTGATCAGCCACGCCTACGGGCACCTGTATGGGATCGCGCAGACCGGGCTGCGATTCTTCACGGTCTATGGGCCGTGGGGGCGGCCCGACATGGCGGTGTACATGTTCGCCCGGGCAATCGCCGAGGGGCGGGCGGTGACGCTGTACGAGGGCCGGCTGCGGCGCGACTTCACCTACATCGATGACATCGTGGCCGGCGTTCTGGGCGTGCTGGACCGGCCGCCGCAGGGTGGGGGGCCGCGGCTGCTCAACATCGGCAACGGGCGGCGCGAGGCGGTGGCACGGCTGGTGGAGCTGCTGGAGGCGGCGCTGGGGCGGCGTGCGGTGATCGAATGGCAGGCGCGACCGGCGGCGGACGTGCGCGAGACATGGGCGTCGGTGGCCGGGATCGAGGCGCTGACCGGGTATGTGCCGAGGGTGTCGCTGGAGGAGGGGGTCGGGCGTTTCGTGCAGTGGTTCGCAGATTTTCACCCGGACGTGCAGAAAGGTGGTTGACCGCGGGAGGTGTCGAGCCTAACTCTGCCTTCACCGGGCTGGCGGAAAACATTCTTTGCTTTTTCCGTTTG
>CAXSES010000215.1:0-5580 GCA_964236225.1 uncultured Acetobacteraceae bacterium | reverse complement strand
GGGGCAGAGCCCCTGGCCTTGCTTTCTGGAGCGGCCGTCACGTTCGGCCGTTGTTCTCCCCCGTCGGGTCCGGCCGCGCCCGCCGGTGTTCCTGCAGCCTCGGCATCAGCTCCACGAGGTTGCAGGGCCGGTGTCGGCTGTCGAGCTGCCAGACCAGGATGTCGTCCCAGGCGTCGCGCACCGCGCCGGTGCTGCCGGGCAGGGCGAACAGGTACGTGCCCTGGGCCACGCCGCCGAGTGCGCGCGACTGCATCGTCGACGTGCCGATCTTGGCGTAGCTGAGCATGCGGAACAGCTCGCCGAAGCCCTCGATGCGCTTCTCCACCACGCGCTCGAACGCCTCCGGGGTGACGTCGCGGCCGGTGATGCCGGTGCCGCCGGTGGTGATCGCGACGTCGATCGCCGGGTCGGCGATCCAGGCGAGGAGCTGATGCGCGATGGCGTCGGCGTCGTCGCGCAGCAGGGTGCGCGCGGCGAGTCGGTGGCCGGCGGCCTCGATCCGTGCGGCCAGGGCATCGCCGGAGGTGTCGTCGGCCGGCGTGCGCGTGTCCGAGACGGTGAGCACGGCGATGGCGACGGGCAGGAAGGCGCGGCTCTCGTCGAGCGGCATGGCATGCTCCGGGTCTGGCGGGCCGCCTGGCGGGGAATGCCAGGGAGCAGGAGTCGAGGCTCCGCCTCAAACTCCGCCAAAAGCCGGGCCCGTGAAACCCTTCTCTTAAGAAAGCCGGTCCAGGGGGGCTCCCCCTGGCGGGTCCAGGGCAGAGCCCTGGCCTTGCCTGCCGCCTCGCTGCTAGTGCAGGCGAATGCCGCCCGCAGGCCTGAGCGTCTGGTCGAAGCGCGGCCAGGCGCCGGCGGCCAGCGCGTCGAGGCTGGGGGCCGGCACGTCGAGGCGGTCCGCGTAGATCCAGGTGTAGGTCAGGGCGCGGTGCACGAAGCCGCGGGTCTCGTCCAGCGGGATCGACTCCATGAACAGCAGCGGGTCGTCATCGCAACGTATGTCCCACCGCCCGACATTGCCTGGGCCGGCGTTGTAGCTGGCGAGCAGGCGGATCAGGTCGTTGTCCACGGCACCGTGGCCGGACAGGTAGAGCACGTAGCGCTGCCCGAGCTGCAGGTTGAGGGCGGGGTCATGCAGGCGCCTGGCGCGCCCGGCGAAGCGGTCGGAGTCGCCGCTGATGTATCCTGCGGTCACCGGCATGATCTGCATCAGGCCGCGCGCGCCGGCCGCGGAGACGGCGCCGGCGTCGAAGTTGCTCTCCAGCCGCGTCAGGGCATAGACGAGCGCGCGATCCACGAGGAAGCCGCCGCGCGGCCGGAGGTGGGGCACGGGGAAGCGGGCGGAGTCGCGCGGGCGGCCGTCGAGGTCCTGCGCCAGGGTGGCGAGCTGGGCGGCGAGGTTGGACAGGCCGGCGGATTCGGCGACCAGGCGGATCGAGCGCTGCAGGGCCAGGTCGGTGCCCACGGCGGGCCACAGGCGGCGCAGCTCGGCCTCGGCGCGGGCGGGCTGCTCGACCTGGAGCAGCGCGAAGGCGCGGCAGCCCTCCGGGGTCTCGACCAGGGCGTCGACGTCGGCCGCGGCCAGCAGCTCGCGCGGCTCGTCGTCCGGGCCGGCATGGGCATAGCCGGGGGCGACGCCGAGCGCGCGGTTGGCGAGCAGCCCGTAGAAGGTGCGCTTCTGCGCGGCGGCGCGCAGCATCCAGGGACGCCAGCCGAGCGGGTTGCCGGTGCGGAGCTGCGCGCGGGCGGCCCAGAACGCGGCGCCGGCGCGCGTGCTGGCCGGCAGCAGGGTGGCGCGCGAGGCGGCCTCGAACAGGGTGCGCGCGGTGGCCGGGCGGTCCATGCGCCAGGCGGCCAGCCCGGCGGAGAACGCGGCGAGGCCGGCGCGCTGGCCCGAGGCGCGGAACGCGTCCTGGCCGAGCGACAGCGCCTCGGCGTCGCGGCCCTGCAGGAACAGCGCCTGCGCGACCTCGGCGCGAAGCTGGGCGCGGTAGAGCGGATCGAGGCGCCGCGTGGCGGCGACAAGGTGCAGCGCGGAGCCGATGTTGCCGGCCTGCGCCCGGATGCGCACGGTGCGGTCGAGCCGGGCGTTGCGCCTCAGCGCATGCCCGGCCGGGTCCTCCTCCTCAGGGGTCGCGGCGACCGGCGACTCGGTGCCGAGCGTGGCATGGGGCGGCAGCGCCGGCAGCGCCGTGCCATGCGGCAGGCGCGCGGCCAGGGCGGCGCGGATCGCGCCCGCGTCGGGCTGGTCGGCATAGCGTGCGAGCCAGGCGGCCAGGTCGGTGGTGGCGGTGCGGTCCGGATGCCCGAGATAGCGGTCGGCGAGGATCGGGCCGAGCAGGCTCGGATCGGCAAGCCGCGCTGTCTCCGCGATGGCGGCGGGGATCTCGTCCGCGGCCTGCAGCGCGAAGATGCGGCGGATGCGCGCCGCCTCGCCGCGCGCCAGCGGCTGCGGCAGCGGCACGGCGCCGCCAGGCAGGGCCACGCGCGGCACCGCGAGCGCCACCTCGTCCGGTAACGCGTCTTCCGCCGCAGCCTGCGCGTGCCCCGGCCGCAACGATGCGCTGGCCAGGAACGCGGCCCCGGCCAGCAGGGCCCGGGCAGCAGGAAGACGGGAGAGGTTGAAGCCGATCCCTCGCATGGCGGGAGGCACTACAAGGGACAAATTTTCGCGGCAACAAAGATGAATGAGACGATTCAAGACATTTGAGACGGCATGGCGGAATTCGGCCAGTTCTGTCCGCTTGTTTTCACGTTTTTGTGACAGGCGCGGCAAGGCCCTGCAACTGCAGCAGATCGGCCCAGGCCTCGCGCTTGGCGCCGGGGGTGCGGAGCAGGTGCGCGGGGTGCAGCATCGGCAGCGTGGGCACCGGCTGCTCCAGGCCGGGGATGACGCTCTCGGTCAGGCGCCCGCGCAGCCTGCGGATGCCGAGGCTGTTGCCGGTCACGGCGCGGGTGGCGAGGCCGCCCAGCGGCACCAGCAGCCGGGGCCGCAGCAGCGTCAGGTGGCGCAGCAGGAACGGCAGGCAGGTGGCGATCTCGCCGTCGGTGGGCGGGCGGCCTCCGGGCGGGCGCCACGGCACGAGCATGACCGTCGCCAGCCGGGCGCGGTCGAGCCCGACCGAGGCCAGCATGCGGTCGAGAAGCTGCCCGGGCGGGCCTGCGAACGGGGTGCCGGTGCGGTCCTCCTCCGGGCCGGGCACCTCGCCGATCAGCACCACGCCGGCCCCGGGGTCGCCGTCCGCGAACACCAGGTGGCCCGCGGTGTCGCGCAGGGGACAGGACGTGAAGGCCGAGAGTGCCGCGCGCAGGGCGTCCGGCGTGTCGGCGGCCTCCGCCGCGGCCTGGGCCTGGGCGGCGGGGGTGGCGAGCGGCGTGGCGCGGGCGGCGGGGCGGGGCGCGACGCGGGCGGCCGAGGGCGCGTCCGGTGGGAGGGCGGGGCGGGCGGGGCCCGAAGTGCCGGCCGGGCGGAGCTGGGGCGGCCCGGGCGCAGGCGGCGCGGCTCCGGGCGGCAGCGTCGCGGGCCGCACCACGACCGGGCGGGTGGCCACCGGTCGGTGCGTGTCCCCGCCAGGCGCAAGGCGCGCCGAGGTCGCGACGCCGCCGGCCGGGGCAGGGCGCGTGCGGTCCAGCGGCGCGTCGTCGAGCGCCTCGTCGGCGCCCCACTCGATCTGCAGCCGAAGGGCGGCGAGCGCGTCCATGCACCGGGGTTGTGCCGGGGCGGCGGGGTTTGCGCAACGCGCGCGGCACTCCACGTGGTAGCAGCAGGGCTTCGCGGTGAGCCGCAGGAAGCAAGGTTGAGGCTCTGCCTCAAACTCCGCCAGGGGGAGCCCCCCTGGACCGGCTTCCCTTAAGTAAGGCGGGTCCAGGGGGCGAGACTGGCCAAAGGTTCCGGTGGCCCGCTTGGGTCGTTGGAAGGGCCGGCGGAGGGAGAGCCTGGCCTTGCTTCCTTGCCAGGCCGACGCCGGGGGCCGCGGAGGCCGGGCGGGAATGGCGCGTGTGGGAGGGCTGGGTGATGCCGGACGGTGCGGTCGTGTCGCGCGAGGCGATGGAGTTCGACGTGGTGGTGGTGGGCGCGGGCCCCGCCGGGCTGGCCGCCGCGATCCGGCTGAAGCAGCTCTCGCCCGAGGCGTCGGTCTGCGTGGTGGAGAAGGGCGGCGAGGTCGGCGCGCACATCCTCTCTGGCTGCGTGCTGGAGACGCGCGCGCTTGACGAGCTGCTGCCGGACTGGCGCGAGCGCGGGGCGCCGCTGCGCACGCAGGCGGCCGAGGATCGCTTCCTCCTGCTCACGAAGCGCCGCTCGATCCGGCTGCCGACGCCGCCGCAGATGCACAACGCCGGCAACTACGTGGTCAGCCTGGGCGACGTGTGCCGCTGGCTGGCGGAGCAGGCGGAGGCGCTGGGGGTGGAGATCTACCCGGGCTTCGCCGCCGCCGAGCTGCTGGTCGAGGACGATGGCGCGGGAGGCGAGCGCGTCGTCGGCGTGGCCACCGGCGACATGGGCGTCGGGCGCGACGGCGCTCCGGGCGCCAACCACCAGCCGGGCATGGAGCTGCGCGCGGCCTACACTCTGTTCGGCGAGGGGTGCCGGGGGTCGCTGTCCAAGCAGGTGATGGCGCGCTTCGGCCTGCGCGACGGCTGCGACCCGCAGACCTACGCGCTGGGGATCAAGGAGCTGTGGGAGGTCCCGGCGGCCAGCCATCGGCCCGGGCTGATCGAGCATACGATCGGCTGGCCGCTGGACTCGCGGACGTACGGCGGGTCCTGGCTCTACCATTTCGGCGACAACCTGGTGAGCTACGGGTTCGTGGTCGGGCTGGACTACGCCAACCCGTGGCTGTCGCCGTTCGACGAGATGCAGCGGCTCAAGGCGCACCCGGCGGTGGCGGCGCACCTCGCGGGCGGGCGGCGCATCGGCTACGGCGCGCGGGCGCTGAGCGAGGGCGGGGCGCAGTCGGTGCCGAGGCTGACCTTTCCGGGCGGCGCGCTGATCGGGGACTCGGCGGGCTTCCTCAACGTCGCCAAGATCAAGGGCACGCACGCGGCGATGAAGTCGGGGATGCTGGCGGCAGAGGCGCTGGCCGACGCCCTGGAGCACGGCCGGCCCGCGGAGCCGGAGAGCTACACGCGGCGGGTGCACGAGTCCTGGCTGTGGGTGGAGCTGCGCGAGGTGCGCAACATCCGGCCGAGTTTCGCAAGATTCGGGCTGTGGGGCGCGCTGGCCTATTCCGCGATCGACACGTACGTGCTGCGCGGGCGGGCGCCGTGGACGTTCCGCCATCGTCACGCGGACCACGAGGCGCTGCGGCCGGCGGCGCGTTCGGCGCGGATCGCCTACCCCAAGCCGGACGGGGTGCTGACGTTCGACCGGCTGTCCTCGGTGTTCCTGAGCAACACCAACCACGAGGAGGACCAGCCGGTCCATCTGCGGCTGCGCGACCCGGCGAAGTGGCTGCCGGTGAACTGGGAGCGCTTCGCCAGCCCGGAGAGCCGCTACTGCCCGGCGGCGGTGTACGAGGCGGAGGGCGTCGAGGAGGGCGCGCCGCGGCTGCACATCGCGGCGCAGAACTGCGTGCACTGCAA
>CAXSES010000214.1:0-5604 GCA_964236225.1 uncultured Acetobacteraceae bacterium | reverse complement strand
TCCAGGGGGGCTCCCCCTGGCGGAGTTTGAGGCAGAGCCTCAACCTTGCTTGCTTCACCGCTCACTCCAGAGGACCGTGGCGCCAGCCCTACTGGGCGGCGACGGACGAGGCCGCGGCGCCACGCTGCCCGGCGGCGCCCGCGGGGGACAGACGCGCCAGGTCGGCCGCCGCCTCGGCCACGCCCTGCGACTGCGCGCGCTCCAGCCACAGCCGGGCCTCCGCGGGATCGCGCCGCCCGGCCAGGCCGCGCGCCAGGTAGCGGCCCAGCATCATCTGCGCGTGGCCGTGGCCGCGCTCGGCGGCCTTGCGGAACCACTGCTCGGCCACGGGGCGGTTCTCCGGCACCTCGTGCCCGCCGCCATGCATCGCGCCCACCGCGAACATCGCCGCCACCTGGCCCTGCCCGGCCGCCTGCTCGAACCAGCGCAGCGCCGCGGGATGGTCGCGCGGACCGCCGCGTCCGTTCAGCGCCAGCTCGGCCAGCGCCACCTGGGCGTCGGCCATGCCCGCCTGCGCGGCGCGCCCGAACCAGACGCGGCCCTCCTCGACGTTGGCGTCGATGCCACGACCCTCGACCAGCATCCGCGCATACCAGTACTGGGCGTTGACCACCCCGTCCGCGGCGCGGCGCAGCCACATGGCGGCACGGCGGTCATCCCGCTCGATGCCGACGCCCTCTGCCAGGCAGACGCCGAAATTGAAGGCGGCCACAAGGTCGCCATTGCCGGCGGACTGCTCGAACCACTGGCGGATGCGGACTCGGTCCTCCTCGCCGGCCTTGCCGGACAGCACCAGGTTGGCGAGGTCCATCTGCGCCTGGCCGTCGCCGGCATCGGCGGAGCGGCGGAACCAGCGCGCCGCCTCCTCCGGGTCGCGCGACACGCCGGCGCCGGTGAGGAACAGCAGCCCCAGCGCGCGCGCCGCAGCGGCGTGCCCGCCCTCCGCCGCCCGGCCAAACCACAGCGCCGCCTCGGCATAGTTCGGCGGTAGGTCGCCGCCCTTGGCATACAGGTCGCCGACCAGCGCAGCCGCCTCGGTGTCGCCGGCCAGCGCGGCGCGGCGCAGCCACGACTCGCCGTCGACGACGTTGCGCGCCACTCCGCGCCCCTCCATCAGCGCCAGGCCCCAGCGCGCCTGGCCGGAGCGCACCCCCTTCTCGGCCGCCTGGCGGTACAGCTCGGAGGCGGCGGCGACGTCCTGCTGCACGCCGGAGCCGCGCTCCGTCATCACGCCAAGCAGGTAGAGCGCGGTCGGCAGCCCGGCATGCGCCGCCTTCGCCAGCTCCACCGCGGCCGTGACCTGGCTGCCCACGTCGTCAGCCTGGCGCAGCATCGACAGCCCCAGCCCGAGCTGGCCCTGCGGACACCCTGCATCGGCCGAGCGACGGTACCAGGCATCCGACGCGGCGACGTCGCGCAACTCCTCCGGTCCTGACACCAGCAGGTAGCCGAGCAGGGCTTGGGCTTCCGGCGAGCCGGCCTCCGCCGCGGGACGCGCCCAATGCGCCGCGCGGGTGAAGTCCGGGCCCGTGGCGACGCGGCCATCGGCAAACAGCCTGGTCCCCTGGGTGGCGGCGCTGACGTCGACCACCAAGCCGTACAAATACAGGGTGGCGAGCAGACTCTGCGCCTCGACCCATCCGGCCTGCGCGGCAAGCTCCAGCCAGCGCGCCGCGTCGGATCGGCTGCTGGGCACGCCGGCGCCTTCGAGATAGGCGCGACCGACCCGGAACTGCGCCTCCGGCAGCCCTGCGCTGGCCGCCCTGGCCAGCAATGGGAAGGCTCCCGCAACGTCACCGCGCTCCGCAAGGCCGATGGCCTTGCGGAGCTGGTTCACGGGGGAGAGCAGTCGGTTCAGCCGGTCGCCAAGCGCCATGGTTCAGCCGCGGCGCCGTGACTGCGATCGGGACGCCAACCTCACGGCTCGCGCATGCCTTCGTGGGCGACCGGCAGGATGGAGCCGAGCAGGTAGCCGGCGACGGTACGCTTGCCGATCTCGATGTCCGCGGTGAGCGGCATACCGGGGATGATGCTGAATCCCTTGGGCGTGTCGTGCAGCGTGACCTGGTCGATCGTCACCTTGCCGCGGTAGAACGCCGCCCCGCCACCATCCTGACCCTGGCCGCCGCCGACGCCGCGGCGCTGGCCTTGCTGGTCGCCGCTGGTGAAGCTGTCGGCGCTGACCAGACGCATCGTGCCTCTCGCGCCGCCGTAGCGGGTGGACGGGAAGGTGGTGAACTTCACGGAGACCTTGTCGCCGACATGGACATAGCCCGATTCGCTGGCCGGGATGTTGACCTCGACCTCGAGCGGCGAGTTGAGCGGCACCAGGGTGAAGAACTGGTCGCCTGAGGCCAGCACGGAACCGACGGACACCTTCGCCACGGTCTGCACCACGCCGTCCTGGCCGGCGCGAAGCACCACGAGGCGGCTGCGCAGCTCGGCCTTGGCGAGCTCCTCCTGCGAGGCGCTCAGCCGGCGCGAGGCCTCCGTGAGATCCTGCGACACTTTGGACCGCCACTCCTGCTCGTAGGCGTCACGCTCGGCCAGCGCGCCCTGGAGCTGCGCCCGGTCCTGCTGCCCGGAGCGCAGCGCCGCACCCAGGGAGCGGGTCGCCTCGACCTGGGCGTCCTGCGCCTGGAGCGTGTTGAGCTTGCTGCCCACCGCGTCGCGCTGCAGCTCGGCGCGCATGCCAGCGACATTGGTCGCGATCGCCAGGCGCTGCTTGTAGAACTCGCCATCCTGCTCGTCGCGCTGCACCAGCGCCTGGAAGCCCTCGATCTTCTGCTGGTAGTTCTGCAGGCGGAAATTGTGCTCGCTGCTGCGCTGCGCGAAGATTGCGGACTGCACCTGGGTGGCCTGGTCGCTGGCGGCGGGCTGGTAAGGCTTGCCGCTGGCCTCGGCGGTCAGCCGCTCGACCTCGGCGCGATAGCTGCCGGATTGCTGCGTGGAGGCGCCCACGTTGGCGGTGGTGTCGGTCGGGTCAAGCTGGGCGAGCACGTCGCCCTTGTGCACCACTTGGCCCTCCTGCACGTCAATCGAGCGCACGATCGAGGTCTCCAGCGGCTGCACCACCTCTGTGGCCGCCACGGAGACCACCTTGCCGCTCGCCGAGACCACGCGGTCGATCGGGATCAGCCACGCCACCGTGAAGCAGGTGGCCACCAGCGCGCCCACGGTCCAGATCGTGCCGCGCGCCCCGGGAAGGGTGGCAACGTTCGCCATGGCGGCCGACGGCGAATGGAACTCGAGCACGGAGAGCGGTATCTCCGGGCCGCGACGCGCCGCGCGGCGATCGGTGCGGGCGAGAGCCGCCTCACCCTTGCCGACGGGCTGGAGTGTGTTTCCGGACATCGGGGTCTCCTCAGTCGCCCTGGGCGAGCACGGGAGCCAGCGAAGCCTGCCGGCCCTTCTCGTTCAGGTGACGGTTCTGCTGCAGCCAGAGCTGGCGGTAGATCGAGCAGCGCTCCACCAGCACGTTGTGCGGCGCAATGTCGATCAGCTTGCCGCGATCCATCACCGCGATCTGGTCGCAATCGATCAGCGAGGACAGGCGGTGCGACACGATCACCATGGTGCGACCCTTGGCGATGCGCTGGAGGTTGGCGTTCACCAACGCCTCGCTCTCCGGGTCCAGCGCACTGGTCGCCTCGTCGAGGATCAGGATTCGCGGGTCGGAGATCACGGCGCGCGCGATCGCCAGGCGCTGGCGCTGGCCGCCGGAGATGTTGGCCGAGCCCTCCTCGATCCAGGTCTCGTAGCCCTGCGGCAGACGCTCGATGAACTCCTCCGCGCCGGCGAGCCGGGCGGCGCGCACCACGTCCTCCAGGGTCAGGCCGGGACGCCCTGCCGAGATGTTGTCGCGCACCGTGCCGCGGAACAGGAAGTTGTCCTGCAGCACGATGCCGAGATTGCGGCGCAGATGCGTCAGGTTGATCTCGCGCAGCTCCACGCCGTCGATCTTGAGGAAGCCGCTGTATTCCCGGTTGATGCCTTGCAGCAGCCGGGTGATCGTGGACTTGCCCGAGCCGGAGCGGCCGACCAGGCCGAGCATCGTGCCGGCCGGCACCTCGAACCCTACGTTGTCCAGCGCCACGTTCTTGGCGCGCGGGTAGGTGAAGGTCAGGCCCTCCAGGACGATGTGGCCCGCCAGGCGCGGACGCATGCCGGTGGTCAGCGCGCGGGTCTCGGTGGGCTGGTTGAGCACGCTTCCCACCTGCGCCACGGAGGCGCGCACGTCGGTCATCTCCTCCAGCAGCTTGGCGATGCCGACCAGAGGGGCCGTGACTCGCTGGCCCAGCATCATGAAGGCGATCAGCGCGCCGGCGGCCAGGCCGCTCGTGTCGCTGATCGCGAAATATGCGCCGACCATGATGACGCCGCGCGAGATGAACATGTCAATCGGGGTGATGATCGACTGCGGCCAGTTGGCCATGCGCAGGGCCGCGAGCCGCGCCGCGGTGGTCTCGGCCACGCACTCGTCCCACTCCGCGCGCCGCGCCGGCTCCAGCGCCAGGGTCTTGATGGTGCGGATGCCCTGCACCGTCTCCGACATCACGGAGGCCTTGCGGTTCTCTGCGTCGATCACCCGGCCCACAAGGCGGCCGATTGGCTTGAGGAAGATCATGATGATCACGGCGATCAGGCCCGACGCCGCCACCACCATCCACGCTAGCGTCGCGTCCAGCCAGAACAGGAACGGCAGCAGGAACACCAGGGTAAACGCGTCGAGGAACGTGGACAGCAGCTTGCCGGTGAGGAAGTCGCGGACCTTGAACACCTGGAACAGCTTGCTGATCGTCATGCCGGCCGGGTTGTGCTCGAAGTAGTCGACCGGCAGCGCCAGCAGGCGGGTGAAGATGTGCAGGTTCAGCTTGGTGTCGATCCGCGCGGACAGCACGCCGGTCAGCTCGCGCCGGCTCCAGCCGAGCAGCGTCTCGTAGGCGCTCAGGACAACCAGCAGCGTGGACAGCAGAACCAGGGTCGACATGCTGTGGTGCGCGACCACGCGGTCGATCACCGACATCACCAGAAGCGCGGGCACGATGGTCAGCACGCTGAGCACCAGCGAGGCGATGCTGATGTCGCGGATCAGCTTGGTCTGCTCCATCACCAGGCCGGCGATCCAGCCCAGGTTGAACGGGGCCTCGACCTCGGCCTTGGAACGCTGGCGCCGCACCAGGACGACCTCGCCGGTCCACACCTGCGACAGCCGGAGCTGGTCCACCGCCACCGGCGGCTCCGAGGCCGCGGTCGCCGGGTCCTTGAGCCACACCACGTCGCGCGCCGCGTCCACGCCCACCAGCACGCCCGCAGAGCCGTCGTTGAACAGCAGCACGGTGGGCGGGGCGTCGTGGAAGCGGAACAGGTTGCGCCAGCGCAGCCTCAGCGCACGGCCCAGCAGCCCCTGCTCGCGCACCCAGCTCACCAGGGACGCCGCTGACGGCACCTCCTCGCCCGCTTGTGCCCGGAAATCCTTCGGGTCAAGATCGACGCCGTGGTGGCGCGCGGAGAGGATCATCGCCCGCAGCCGAGCCTCCATCATGGCGCGCGGCACCTCGCCACCCGGGCCGGACAGCCGCGGCGCACCCTGGGCGTCGGGCG
>CAXSES010000213.1:0-5633 GCA_964236225.1 uncultured Acetobacteraceae bacterium | reverse complement strand
TAATAGCCGCCCGGCTCCGCAGCCGGCGCCGTGGCCGCATACAGGATCGGCAGCGCGCCCCGTTCCGCCGACTGCGCGAGCGGCCCGAACAGGCGCATCAGGACCCGCTCCGGCGACCACCCGCCCCGCCGCCCCTGCCCCGGACCCGACTCGAACAGTTCGGTGCGCGCGATGCCAGGATGCGCCGCCAGGCTGGACACGCCCCAGCCCGCCGCCACGCCGCGCCGCTGCAGCTCGCGCCCGAACATCAGCATCGCCAGCTTGCTCTGCTGGTACGCCGCCCATGGCCGGTAGCCCCGCTCGGATTGCAGGTCGGCAAGGTCGATTCGCCCTCGCAGATGTGCCAGGCTGGCGACGCTGACCACCCGCGACGCGCGGCCACGCCGCAGCAGGGGCAGCAGCCGCGCCGTCAACGCGAAGTGCCCGAGGTAGTTGACGCCAAGCTGCCGCTCGAACCCGTCCGCCGTCGTGTGCCGCGAGGGGATCGCCATCACCCCCGCGTTGTTGACCAGCAGGTCCAGCGCCGGATACTGCGCCGCCATCCCCGCCGCGAAGGACTCGACATCCGCCAGGCTGCCCAGATCGAGCGACGCGAAGCGGACCTCTCCGCCCGGCCCGCCTTGCCCCTCCGCCGCGCGCGCCCGGATCGCCGCCACCGCCGCCTCGCCCGCCGCGCGGTCGCGCCCGGCCAGCACCACGCCCATCCCGCTCCGCGCCAGCGCGCCGGCGACATGCAGCCCCAGGCCGCGCGTCGCCCCTGTGACCAGCGCCGCGCGCCCGCCGCCCTCGGGAATGTCCGCAACCGTCCACGCCATCGCCCGTCCCCCTGCCCGGCCGCCGCGCCCACCTCCTCAGGCAACACGTCCCCGGACAACGTGTCCTCAGCCCACATGTCCTCAAACAACACGTCCTCAGGCAACATTTCGCCGGCATGACCCGACGCACCCCTGTGTCCTCCACCGGGTCCTGCCAGGGCTCGCCCGTCCCGTCGCGCGCCGTCACCCTGGCAGAGACCGCGCTCTACGCCCCGGTCAAGGCATTCCTCGCCGCGCGCGGCTACGACGTGAAGGGAGAGATCCGAGGCTGCGACGTGGTGGCGGTGCGCGCCGGCTCGCCCACCCTGCTGGTGATCGCCGAGCTGAAGCTGGGCTTCTCGCTGGAGCTTCTGCTCCAGGGCATCGACAGGATGCCGATGGCCGACGAGGTCTGGCTCGCGACCCGCGAGACCCGGCAGGGCCGGCGCAGACAGCTCAGGATCGCCAGATTGTGCCGCCTGCTCGGCTTCGGCCTGCTCGCGGTGCAGGTCGCGCACGGCACTGTGACGATCCTCGTCGAGCCCGCGCCCTACCGTCCCCGTCCCGACCCGAAGCGCCGCGGCCTGCTGCTGCGCGAGCACGCGCGCCGCTACGGCGACCCCGCCGCTGGCGGATCGACCCGCCAGCCGCTGATGACGGCGTATCGGCAGCACGCTCTGCGCTGCGCCGCCGCCCTCGCTCAGGGTAGCCGCACGCTTGCCGAACTGCGCGCCACCGGCCTGGACCCGGGCACTGTGCCGGCTCGCAACGTGTATGGCTGGTTCAGACGGGAGTCGCGCGGCCGATACGGCCTGAGCGAGACAGGGACTCTGGCTCTGCGGCGCTGGTCGCCACCCGGGCAACCCGCGGCCTGACGTCAGGGTACCAGAAGACCGGGCTGAGCCTTGTCCAGACCCGCTAAAGGCCAAAAGCCTCTGAAAACCTTTCGTCCAGGAAAGCGGAGGCCCGGGGCACCTGCCCCGGGCGAGTCTGGAGGCGGAGCCCCCAGCCCTCGCCTGCCGAACGGCCTACTCCGGCAGCGTCGGCTCGGCCTGCTCGGCGCCGGCCTCCGGCTCCTCGGTCGCGGAGGGAGTGCCGCCCGCGGCCGCCTGAGCCTCGCGCTCGCGCAGCTTGGACTCCTTCTTGGCCTGCTTGGCCCGGGTCCGTTCCGCCTTCTGCAATCCGTAGTTCACCTTGAACGCCATCGAACACTCCTCTCGCGCCGCGCCCCATGCCCGGCCTGGGCCCAAAAATCCGCCCGCCTCGCGACGGGCAGGCCCGTCAACGGGCGATCAACTCGCTTTCCACGACCACGCGCTCATGTCCATCCCGGCTGTTGCGCAGCCGATACTCCCGGTCGGGCGAGTCGTTGGGCATCAGCCGCACCACAGTGTAGACGCTGACGAGCACCGACTTGTCGTAAGGCCGCCGACGCAGCTCGACGTTGTCGCCGACGGAATACCTGTGTGCAACCACGTCTGCTCCTTCTCGGGCACCCATGGACGGCGGCGACGGGAGGATTCCCGGGCCGCCGTCCACAGCGGCATCAGGCCGCCTGCAGGTTCACCGCCGACGTCTTGCCCTGCTGGCCGCGCTCGAGATCATAGCTGAGCTTCTGCCCCTCGTTGAGCCCACCCAGGCCGGACCGCTCCACCGCGCTGATGTGCACGAACACGTCCTGCGTGCCGTCCTCAGGCTGGATGAACCCGTAGCCCTTCTGGCCATTGAACCACTTAACCGTACCTGTCGCCATGCTCGCATTCCCTGATCTTCTCCCGGCCCGCACTGCGCGAACCGGGCTGCCCAGTGCCGAAAGAGCACCGGAAGGGACGCACACAGCAGAACGCCACGGCAGCCTCGGCACAAAGACAAGTATCATATAGGGCCGCCTGCGCCCGCAATACAGGGGAGCGCGCGCGCCACGGCACGATTTGTCCCGCGGGTCGCCTCGGCGAGCGGCGTCGATCCACACCGGGAACCGGAATCGCCGCCTCATCGGCAAGCAAGGCTGGGCTCTCCCTCCGCCTGCCTTTCCAACGACCCAAGCGGGTCGTTGGAACCTTTGGCAGGCTCCGCCCAGACCCGCCCCTGCTTCAAGGCGGGAGCGAGCCGCCCCTGGACCCGGCGCAACTTAAGCAAGCGATTTCAAAGGCCAACCTTTGGCAAGGTCCTCGCTTCCAGGCATGCGGCGGCAGAGCCCCTGGCCTTGCTTGCTGAACCCGTCATCGCACTCGGCCGCTGGCATCAGGAAAGCCCGGGCCAGAGGCGGCTCGCCCCTCGCGGAGCCTGGAGCAGAGCCCCAAATCTTCTTGCCTTGCGCCCTCCCCACCCCAGGGCCGCCCGCTCAGCCAAGGACCCCGGAGAGCCCATGGTGCAGCCCCTGCAGCAGCACGCTGCCGCCATCGCCCAGCGGCACGACCAGGCCCGCGCTTCCGTCATGCGCCCCGGCCTGCGCCGCGACGCGCTGCGCCCCCGACAGCACCAGCCGGTCCACGCCGGGCCGGAACCCAGAGATGACGTCGAGCACGCCCCCTGTCGCCTCGCCGAACAGGTAGCCGTCCGCCGAGCCGCCGCCGGCGACCGTGGCGCTGCCGGACCCGAAGCCCACTGTGTCGCCCACCATGGACGCCGCCGACAGCACCACCCGCGTCGCACCCGCGCCCGTCTCGACCACCGCGCCGCCGGTGCCGCCGAACACCATGTCGCCGCCGCTGCCCGCCTGCACCGTGGCGGCGCCCGCCTGCAGCACCACCAGCGCCGGCGTCGCGCCGCCCACCACGGTGGTGCCGCTTCCGGCCGGTCCGCCGAACACCGTGTCCGCGCCGCTGCCCGCGAACGCCAGCGTGCCGCCCGCGCCGCCCACCAGGAGCTGCGCGCCCGCGCCGCCGGCCAGCGTCGACCGCCCGGTGCCGCCGTACAGGGTGTCGCGCCCCAGCCCGCCCGCGACCAGCGCCAGGCCGGAGCCCGCCACCACCACGGTCTGCGCCGTGCTCGACGGGCTGCCCCAGACGGTGTCGCTGCCGGTGCCGGTGTAGATCACCGACTGCCCGGACCCCGCCACCAGCAGGTCGTCGCCCCCGCCCGACACCAGCATCGCCGCGCCGCTGCCGCCGAACACCGTGTTGCGCCCGCCGCCCGCGAACGCCGACGTGCCGCCGCCCCCCGCCATCAGGAGGTCGCCCGCGCCGCCCGACGCCCCCACCAGAGTGGCGTTGCCCGCGCCGCCCGCCAGCAGGTTGCCGCCCGCCCCGCCCCCCACCAGGGTGGACGAGCCAGAGCCCGCGAACGCCGTGAGCCGCCCGGTGCCGCCGCTGGCGTCGAGGTCGCCCGCGCCGCCCTGCACCGTGGCGCTGCCATCCGCGCCCAGGAAGACGAGCGCGCCCGCGCCGCCCTGCACGGCGTAGCTGACGCCGGCGGAGGCCACGATCGTCTCCGCGCCGGCGCCGCCGGCCACGCTCGTCACCGGTCCCGCCGCCGCACCGCCCGATGCCGTCCCCCAGCCTGCCGAGCCGCGCGGCACCGACGCCACCGAGGCCGTCACCGCCGACGCGGAGGACACGCTTCCCGCCGTCATGCCGGGCGAGGTGTCCGCGGCGCGGTCCACCGAGGAGGCCGCCACGGCGCCCGCATCGCCTGCGGACGCCGCGGCGGCTGCGGCCACCTGCGACCCCGTGAGCGGGGCCGCCTCCTCGGACAGCGCCAGCCCGCTCACCGAGTAGCTGAAGCTGTTCGCCTGCCCGAAATACTCGATCTCGGCATCCACCGACACGTTGGTCAGGATGTAGCGCGACAGGTCGGTCGAGAACGGCGCCGCCGGCCCGGAATTGTTGTTGAACGCCGTGATCGCCGCCTCCAGCGTCGCCGGCGTGATCTCCAGCGCGAAGTGCCGGCTCCCGGAATACGCCGTCCCCTGGAACGACGCGGCCCCCGGCACCGCCACGTCGTAGCGCGACGCGGCGCCGGCGGCCTGCGCCACGATCGCGGCCCCGGTGCCGCCCGGGCCGTTATCCGCGCCGAAGAACGGCGAGGCCGTGCCGCGGCTGTCGAACAGGATCGAGCCGTAGGCGATCTGGCGCCCGCTCACCGTGTCGGTCAGCCCGAGATAGAGCACCACCTGGTTCGACGAGGCCAGCGCCCCCGGCCCGCCGGAGAACTCCGAGTAGGGCACCGCGAGGTCGAGCTGCGCCAGCAACGCCCCGTTGGCCGGGTCCGCGAACGGCGCCACCGTCTCCGGCGCCTGCCACTGCGCGAGCAGCGCCATCGGCCCGAACGGCACCCGCCCACCGTCGAGCAGGTCCTGCGTGTCGATCACCGCGCCCACGGAGGACCCGTCCGCCGCCGTCTCGATCACAGTGCCGCCCGGCCTGTCCGACGCGAGCCCCAGCGCGGTCATCCCCGCCCCGCCCGCCATGCCCATCTCGCCCGACGGATCATAGCCCGTCGGCACCAGCGAGTACGCGGTGCCGGTGTGGCTGAACAGCGCCATGTTCAGGCCCGGCTGCTCGCCCGGCCCGCTGCTCCCGCTGGCGATCGACTCGATCGGCACGGTCGCGTGCCCTTGCTGGAACAGCACCTTGCTGCCCGGCGTCAGGATCGCGCCGGTCACGGCAGCACCGCGAGTGACGCCGGGAAACGCGCGAACGAGCAGGCCTTGAGGTGTCTCATGATGCGAGACAATGGACCGGAGGAAGTTACCGGAAATCTAGGGCCAGGTACACAATGCCGTGACGTCGGCATCTTGTGTCGACCGGGCCCGGCTGGCTGCGGCACACGTCGCCGGCGACCAGGGCCGCTCCGTCAGGCAGGCGGCGCCCTGATCCCGTGCCTGGAGAAAGCTAG
>CAXSES010000212.1:2266-5633 GCA_964236225.1 uncultured Acetobacteraceae bacterium | reverse complement strand
CCAGGGGCGGCTCGCCCCTGGCGGGTCTGGGCAGAGCCCAGCCTTGCTTGCTTCGACAGGTCAAAACTTACGGCCGCTGGTATTACAGGACCCAGGCTTTACAGGACCGGCCAGGACGGCTGAGGTCGTTCAGGACCGGCGATGACATGGCCTGCCCGACACGGCCGATGCATGACAGGAGGGCGCGACGCAGCCGATCATCAGCCACGACGGGGCTCGGCCGATGCCGTTCCCCCGCTTCGCCCGCAAGGAACGGCCGGGCGGGTGCCGCTCCCGCAGGCGGCCTGCGCCGGGCCGGAGCACAGGGGAGCCTCGCCGCGGCCGGTCGCGCCGTGCGAGTGACACGCCGTGAGCGGAGCGGTCTTTCGCATGAGCGGAGCGGTCCCTCGAAGGACCGGCACGGTCGTCAGCTTCGGCAGCGTCAACATCGACGTGACGGCCTATCCGGACCGGCTGCCGGCACCGGGAGAGACCGTGCACGCTTCCCGCTACGCGCTCGGCCTTGGCGGCAAGGGGGCGAACCAGGCGGCGGCCGTGGTGCGGCTGGGCCAGCCGGCCGAGCTGGCCGGGCGAACCGGGGAGGACGCGTTCGGCACGATGGCGCGCGAGGCGCTGGCCCGCTTCGGGGTGGGGACGCGCTGGCTCGGCGCCGACGCCGCGCACCCGACCGGCGTTGCCCTGATCGGCGTGGAGGCGTCGGGCGAGAACGCGATCATCGTCGCGGGCGGCGCCAACATGGCGCTGGACGAGTCCGATGTCGTGCGCACCGGCGACGCGCTGGACCGGGCGCGGGTGCTGCTGTTGCAGCTTGAGGTGCCGGTCGAGGCATCGCTCGCCGCGGCGCGGCGCGCCAGGGCCGCAAAGGCGCAGGTCATCCTGGACCCTGCCCCCGCGCCGGCAGGAGGGCTGCCCGACGCCTTCTGGCAGACGATCGACGTCGTGACCCCGAACGAGGGCGAGACGGAGGCCCTGGTCGGACTGCGCCCGCGCACGCCGGAGGAGGCCCACCTGGCGGCGGGTCGCCTGCTGACGCTGGGAGCGGGATGCGCGGTGGTGAAGCTCGGGTCGCGCGGCGTGGCGTTCCGCACCGCGCAGGCATCGGGCTTCGTGCCGCCGTTCCGCGTCGTGCCGGTCGACACTGTGGCCGCCGGCGACTGCTTCAACGCCGGGCTGGCGGTGGCGCTGGCGCGGGGCGACACGATGGCCGACGCCGTCCGGTTCGCGGCAGCGTGCGGCGCCCTCGCCACGACGCGCCCGGGAGCCGCGGACGCCGCGCCGCGCCTGGCGGAAGTGCAGGCCTTGCTGCGGGCGCAGCCGGGATGAGTGTCCAGCCGGAGTCGTCTCGTTTCCTGGCATGGCTTTCGCAGCCTGAGGCGGGTGGAAGCGAGGCGCATGACCTGCTTCAGGCCGCTCTGGAGCGGCGGCTGTCGATGATGGCCGCGCTCGGGCTGGCCTCGCGCCCTCAGGCAAGTACCTGCGGCTTCCAGTGTGGCCGGTGAAGCAGGCAAGGTTGAGGCTCTGCCTCAAACTCCGCCAAAGGCTCGCCTTTGGAATCCATTTGTTCAAGCAAGCGGTTTTCGGAAGCGGCAGGATCGCGCCGGCCGCCTGACTTCCTCAAAAGCGCCGGTCCAGGGCGGCTCGCCCTGGCGGGGTCCAGGGGCAGAGCCCTGGCCTTGCTGCCCTCAGTGCGAGAGCACGTCCCCCTCGCCCTCGTACCCCATGAGGTCGAGCCGCGCCCGCGCCGGCAGGAACGCGAAGCACTGCTCGGCCAGCGCGAGGCGCCCCTCGCGCCGCAGCAGCGCCTCCAGCCTCGCCCACAGCGCGTGCAGGTGCAGCACGTCCGACGCCGCGTAGGCGAGCTGCTCTGGGCTCAGCTCCGGGCTGCCCCAGTCCGAGGTCTGCTGCTGCTTGGACAGCTCCACGCCGAGCAGGTCGCGGCACAGCGCGGCCAGCCCGTGCCGCTCGGTGAAGGTCCGCACCAGGCGCGCCGCGACCTTGGTGCACGCCACCGGGGCGACGTCGACGCCCAGCGCATGCTGCAGCACGGCGACGTCGAAGCGGGCGAAGTGGAACAGCTTGAGCACCGAGGGGTCGGCCATCAGCCGCGCGAGGTTGGGGCGCGCGCCGCGCCCGCCCAGCGCCTCCGGCACGATCTGGACCAGGTGCGCCACCCCGTCGCCGGCGCTGAGCTGCACCAGGCACAGGCGGTCGCGGTGCGGGCGCAGGCCCATCGTCTCCGTGTCCACCGCCACCACGGGGCCGAGCGAGAGGCCGTCCGGAAGGTCGTCGCGGTGCAGGTGCAGCGTCGCGCGCGGCAGGAACTGGGTGATGCTCACGGCGGGCGCTCTCCAGGCGGGCAGGAAAGGTCTAGGCTCCGCCTTAAGCTCCGCTCAAGGCCAGCCGCTGCCCTGTGTCGGGAGATCGGCAGGCCCTGCCTGTGTCCGGCCGGGAGAGATGGTGCCCAGGAGAAGACTCGAACTTCCACAGCCTTGCGGCCACAGGTACCTGAAACCTGCGCGTCTACCATTTCGCCACCTGGGCGCCGGGGCGCCGGGCACCGCCCGGGGAGGGGGCGATGTAGCCGCCCGCCTCGCGCCCGTCAACTGGCCCTGGCCGCCGCACGCGGGGCGATCCCGGGGCGGGGCGGCGGTGATTGCCGGGGCAGGGCTTCGGCCCAGGCGGCAAGGCGCGGGCGAATGGCGCCCCGGAGTCGCCAGGGCGTCCAGGAGGTCGGTCCGGACGTCAGTGGCCGATCATCCAGGGCCTTGCCTCCGGGAAACTTCTGGCGGCAGGCTTGGCGGTGGAGCAGCAGCCGCAGCCCGCGGCGTGGCGCCCGCCGCCGGACGAGCGTTGCGGGGCGCTGGCGCTGCGCTCGTTGGTGGCGGACGCCTTGCGACGCCCGCCCTCCATCACCGCGAGGCCGGGCGCCGTCAGGATCATGCGCGGCGAGGCGCCGCCGCATCCTGGGCAGGGTTGCGGGTCGGCGAACTCCACCATCGGCCGCAGCTCGGTGAACGGCCCGCATTGCGCGCAGCCGTACTCGTAGACCGGCATCCTCGCTCCCTTCCCGCGCCGGACGGCGCGGCTCCTGCCGGCGGGACGCCGACCCGCCCTGCGCGGGCGTCGCCAGCCAGACTGCCCGGACCCGCCACGCCCTGCAACCGCCTGCCAGGTCGTGTCCCATGCCAACGGCCCGATGCGACGAACCGGCTCGGCAAGCAAGGCCAGGGGCTCTGCCCCCCATGCTTCAAGACAGGGACCCCGCCAAGGCTCGCCTTTGAAAACCAACACTTGAGTTGCGCCGAGTCCAGGGGCGAAACTGGCCAAAGGTTCCGACGACCCTCTTGGGCCGTTGGAATGGCAGGCG
>CAXSES010000212.1:0-2166 GCA_964236225.1 uncultured Acetobacteraceae bacterium | reverse complement strand
TGGTATGAGGAGATGCAGGTCCAGAGGCGGCTTTCCCCTGGCCGGCGAGGCGGACGCCGGCGCTGCCCGTGCGGCCTGTCGCGTTTCCTAGCCTGTCGCGTCCGGCGCGTGCAGCACGTCGCTGCCAGCCATCACGCCCGGCTTCGGGCCGTCGGCGCCGGGGTTGATGTCGAAATCGAAGATTCCGGTCGGCAGCCACAGGGTCGCGCAGGCGTTGGGCACGTCCACCACGCCGCTGACGTGGCCTTGGACGGGCGCGCAGCCGAGGATGGAGTAGGCCTGGCCGCCGGTGTAGCCGAACTTCTTCAGGTACTCGATGGCGTTCAGGCAGGCCTGGCGGTAGGCCACGGTGACATCGAGGTAGTGCTGCCCGCCCTCCTCGTCGACGGAGATGCCCTCGAAGATCAGGTGGTCGTTGTACACCGGCTTGATCGGGCTCGGCTTGAAGATCGGGTTGCGGATGCCGTACTTGGCCATGCCGCCCTTGATCAGGCTGACGCGCATGTGGACCCAGCCGGGCATCTCGATTGCGCCGCAGAAGGTGATCTCGCCGTCGCCCTGGCTGAAGTGCAGGTCGCCCACCGACAGGCCGGCGCCGGGGACGTAGACAGGGAAGTACACCTTGGCGCCGCGCGACAGGTCCTTGATGTCGCAGTTGCCGCCGTGCTCGCGCGGCGGGACGGTGCGCGCGCCGGTCGCGGCGGCGGCGTCGCGGGCGTCGCCCCTGAGGCGGCCCATGTGCGCGGTCGCGGCGAAGGGCGGGTTGGCCAGGCCGGGCACGCGGGTCGGGTTCGTGTCGATCAGGCCCTGCTCGCGGGTGTTCCAGGTCTCCAGCAGGTCCTTCGACGGCAGGCAGCCGATCAGGCCGGGGTGGATCATGCCGGCGAAGCTGACGTTGGGCACGTGGCGCGAGGAGGCGAACAGGCCCTTGAAGTCCCAGATCGACTTCATCGCCTCGGGGTACTGGTTGGTGAGGAACCCGCCGCCGTTCCTTTTCGAGAAGACGCCGTTGAAGCCCCACTGCGTGTCGGAGAACGCGCCGATGTCGAGCAGGTCGACCACCAGCAGGTCTCCCGGCTCGGCGCCCTCCACGCCCACCGGGCCGCTGAGGAAGTGCACGATCGACAGGTCGATGTCGCGCACGTCGGCGGCGGACTCGTCGTTCTTGATGAAGCCGCCAGTCCAGTCGTGGCACTCCAGGATGAAGTCGTCGCCTGGCTTGACCGTCGCCGCCATCGGCAGGTCCGAGTGCCAGCGGTTGTGCACCTGGTCGTTCTCGTAGGGAGAGCGCGTCAGGTCCACCTTGATCAGGGTCTCGGTCATTCGTTGACTTCCCTCGTTGATGAGAAAGGAAGGCCAGGGGCGCTGCCCCTGGACCCCGCCAGGGGCAGCGCCCCTGGACCGGCACCCGGAGGTTTCACACCGCCAGGAAGCGGGCGACGCGGGCCTCGTCGATCTCCGCGCACAGGCTCTCGTGGACGATGCGGCCGCCCTCAATCACCAGCACCCGGTCGGCCACGCTGAGCGCGAAGCTCAGCACCTGCTCGGAGACCACGATCGACAGGCCGGTCTCGTCGCGGATGCGCCGCAGCGTGCGCGCCAGCTCCAGGATGATCGAGGGCTGTATGCCCTCCGTCGGCTCGTCGAGCAGAAGCACGGACGGCGCGGTGGCCAGGGCGCGGGCGATGGCGAGCTGCTGCTGCTGGCCGCCGGACAGGTTGCCGCCGCGGCGCGCGCGCATCTCCAGCAGAACGGGGAACAGCTCGTAGAGATGCGGCGGCACGGATTTCGCGCCGCGCACGAACAGGCCGGTCTCGATGTTCTCCTCCACCGTCATCGCTGGGAAGATCATCCGGCCCTGCGGCACGTAGGCCAGGCCGGCGGCGACGCGCTGGTGGGTGCGCAGGGCGTTGAGCGGGCGTCCGCCGAGCAGGATCTCGCCGCCGCTGGCCCCCACCAAGCCGATCAGCGACTTCATCAGCGTGGTCTTGCCCATGCCGTTGCGGCCGAGCACGGCGACGATCTCCCCCGGCGCCACCTCCAGGTCGAGGCCATGCAGCACCTCGCTCTGGCCGTAGGCCGCGCGCAGGCCGCGCAGCGACAGCGTCCCCGCATGCGCCGCGACCGACGCGATCGACGCCGCCGCCTCGGGCGACAGCCCGGCCT
>CAXSES010000211.1:0-5638 GCA_964236225.1 uncultured Acetobacteraceae bacterium | reverse complement strand
GTTGGTTTCCAAAGGCGAGCCTTTGGCGGAGTTTGAGGCAGAGCCTCAACCTTGCCTTGCTCCTTCGGCGTCAGTCCGCCGCAAGCTCCAGCACCAGCGCGCTCTCCGGCTGCATCTCAGGCAGCGCGACCCCGGCCGTGCCGAGCAGCGCCCCGGGCGCCACCAGCCCCTCCTCGAACAGCCTCGCCTGCGACGCGGACAGCCGCGTCTCCAGTCGCTGCGGCGGCGGCGCCCGCAGCCGGTAGGCGCGCGCGGGGTCGAGGCCCGGCAGGGCGAGCGGCGGCGCGCGGTGCGGGTCGGAGCGTTCCTGCGCCACCAGGAAGGCCGCCTGCCGCCCGTCCTGCGACACCACGCCGCGCACCGAGCGGCCCGCCTGCGCCGGCAGCGCGTGGTGCAGGCCGCCGTGCAGCAGCGGGCGCAGCCGCCTGTGCAGCGCGATCCAGCCCGACAGCTCCTCGTGCTCCGCGTCGGACAGCGTCGTCGGGTCCAGCTCCACTCCCATGTGGCCGAACAGCGACACCGCGGCGCGGAAGCCGAGCGTGTGCCGCCGCCCTGTCTGGTGGTTCGGCGAGGCCGCGACGTGGGCACCCATCAGCTCCGGCGGCAGGAAGCGGGAGAAGCCGCGCTGGATCGACAGCCGCTCCAGCGCGTCGGTGCAGTCCGAGGTCCAGACCCGGTGGGTGTGGCGCAGGATGCCGAGATCGGGCCGCGCCCCGCCCGAGGCGCAGCTCTCGATCTCCACGTTGGGGCAGGCCGCGCGCAGCCGCGCCAGCAGGGCGTAGGTCGCGAGCAGGTGGCGCCGGTAGGCTGGCCGGCCCGCCCCGTCGCCCGCCGCCACGAAGTCGCGGTTCATGTCCCATTTCAGGTAGGAGATCGGGTGCGCGCGCAGCAGGGCGTGGAGCTGCGCAAAGATCGCCTCTGCGATCTCCGGGCGGGTCAGGTCGAGGATGAGCTGGTGGCGCGAGGTGCGCAGCGGCCGCCCGGCCACGTGCAGCACCGCCTCGGGGTGGGCGCGGTACAGGTCGCTGTCCGGGTTGACCATCTCCGGCTCGACCCAGAGGCCGAACTCCAGGCCGAGGCCGGTGACCGCCCGCGCCAGCGGTCCAAGCCCTTCGGGGTACTTGCGCGGGTCCGGCCGCCAGTCGCCGAGCCCGGCGCGCTCGTTGTCGCGCCCCGCCATCCAGCCGTCGTCGAGCACGAACCGCTCGATCCCGAGGCGCGCGGCCTCGCGCGCCTGCGCCACCAGCCGGTCGTGGTCGTGGTCGAAGTAGTTGCCTTCCCAGGTGTTCAGCGTCACCGGCCGCGGCCGCATCGCGCCGCCGGGCCAGCGCAGCACGGTGCGTCGCACCGCGTCGTGGAAGCGGCGCGACAGGCCCGACAGGCCGTGCGGCGACAGCGCGGCGTAGGCGAGCGGCGTCTCCAGCGTCTCGCCCGGCGCCAGCACCGCCTCGCCCGGGTGCAGCCACTCGCCGGTGACGACCAGGAGCCGGCCGTCCTCCAGGCGCTCGGCGGCGGTGCGGTGGTTGCCGCTCCAGCCGAGATGGATGCCGTGCACCAGGCCACGGTCCTCGTCGAAGCCCGCGGTGCCGGCGACGAGGCCCGGGAACCGGTCGTGCGAGCGGCCGCGCCGGTTCTCCGAGGCCCACGACCCGCTGGCGAGCGGGATGCGGCGCTCTGCGAACTCCTGCCCCCAGCGGCCGTCGAACACCAGCAGCTCGCAGGCCTCGGCGGGCAGCAGGAACACGCCGGCCGCCAGCCGCTCCACCTGAAGCGGCGCGTCGCCCTCGTTGCGCAGGGCCGAGCGCATGGCCAGCACGTCGCCGTCCGGCGGCAGCGCCAGCACGATCTCCAGCGACAGCGCCGCCACCGGGTCGCGCGCCACGACGCGCAGCCCGCCCGGCTCCGCCCGGATCGAGACCTCGGTGAACTCTGCCGTCCAGTCGACGCCGCCGCGGCTCGCGGCCAGGGCGGGCGCACGCAGCGCGCCGGTCCCCAGGGTCGGCATCAGCACCGCCTCGACATGGTCCTCGTCGAGCCCGTTGCGCCGCGTCGCGCGGTCGCGCAGCGCGGCCAGGTCGCCCAGCGGCAGGCCGTCCGGCAGGCGCGCGCCCCAGTGGACGATCTCGGGCAGACCGCCGGCGCGCTCCAGCAGCAGCAGCGTGGTGTCGCGGCCGTCCAGCCGGTGGCCGCTCATGTAGGGGGCTGGCCAGGAAGCAGGCAAGGTTGGGCTCTGCCCAAACCCGCCAGGGGCGAGCCGCCCCTGGACCGGCTTGACTTAAGTATTGGTTTCCAAAGGCGAGCCTTTGGCGGGGTCCAGGGGCAGAGCCCCTGGCCTTGCTTGCCTTTCCGGTCGCGTGCGCAGGCCGCCGGCCTCATTCCTTGACCGCCCCCAATGTCAGCCCGGAGACGAAGTGCCGCTGCATCAGGAAGAAGATCACGACGGAGGGCGTCGCGGCCACGATCGCGCCGGCCGACATGAGCTGCCAGGAGGCGAGCCACATGCCCTGCAGCGCCTGCAGCCCGGCGGTGATCGGGCGGGCGGAGTCCGACTGCACCAGCACCAGCGCCCAGAAGTAGTCGTTCCAGATGAAGGTGAACTCGAGCACCGCGAGCGCCGCCAGCGCCGGGCGGACCAGCGGCAGCACGATCAGCCAGAACACAGAGAACTCGCCCGCGCCGTCCATGCGCGCCGCCTCGATCAGCGAGTCCGGCAGCTCGCGGATGAAGTTGCGCATGAACAGGGTGCAGAACCCGGTCTGGAACGCGGCGTGGAAGACGACCAGCGCCCAGATCGTGTCGTAGAGCGGGAAGACGTGGATCATCAGGTCGCGCACCGGGATCATCAGGATCTGGAACGGCACGAAGTTGCCGGCGATGAACACCGCGAGGATGGCGGTGTTGCCGGGGAAGCGGAACTTCGCCAGCCCGAAGCCGGCCAGCGTGGACAGGACGAGCGTGCCCGCGACCGCCGGCAGGGTGATCTCCACGGAGTTCAGCAGGTAGCGCCCGGTCGGCGAGGAGGTGAACACCGCCGCGTAGTTGGCCAGCAGGCTGGTGCCCTTCGGCCAGCCCCAGTAGTTGCCGGCCGCGAGGTCCTGCGCGGTGCGCGCCGAGGTCAGGAGGATCGCCAGCAGCGGCAGCAGCCAGATCACCAGGCTGGTTGGCAGGGCGACGCGGTAGAGGGCGCGCGCGCCGGGCGAGGCGGTGCGGATCGGGCGGGGGAACATCAGCGTCGCTCCCGGCGCAGCATGACCACGAGGAAGCAGGCGATGTAGACGTCCATGATCGCGAACAGCACCACCGCGATCGCCGCCCCGTAGCCGTAGCGGAAGGACAGGAAGGTCTGCTCGTACATGTAGTAGGCCAGCACCGCCGAGCTGTCGTAGGGGCCGCCTTTGGTCATGATCGAGACCAGGTCGAACGAGCGCAGGGCGCCGACGACGGACACCACGACCGCGATGAAGGTCGCGGGCCTGAGCTGGGGGATGACGATGTTCCACAGCATGGCCCAGCCGCGCGCCCCGTCCATGCGCGCGGCCTCGACGACCTCGCCGTTCATCGCGGTGAGCCCGGTCAGGTAGAGGATCATGCAGTAGGCGGTCTGCGGCCACAGCCCGGCGACGATCACCGCGGGCGTCGCCCAGCTCGCGTTGCCCAGCAGCGACACGCCCGGCAGACCGAGCGCGCGCAGCACGACGTTCAGCAGCCCGAAATCGCCGTTGAAGAACCAGGAGAACACCAGCCCCACCACGACCTGCGAGATCACGAACGGGAAGAAGAACAGCGACTTGTACAGCCGCATGCCGAGCACGTTCTGGTTCAGGAACAGCGCGATGGCGAGGCCGAGCACCGGCGCCAGCATGTAGGCGAGCAGCCACCAGACATTGTTGACCAGCGCGGTGTAGAACACGTCGTCGCCGAGCAGCTCGGCGTAGTTGCCCAGGCCGACCCAGCGCATCGGGTGCACGCCGTCCCAGTCGTGCAGCGAGATCCACACGCTGTCGGCGATCGGCCACAGCACGAAGGTCGCGAAGAACACGGCGGCCGGCGCGATGAACGGCAGCGGCGCCAGCGAGCCGGCGCGCCGCAGGGTGGATGCCGCCACGCCCCGGGCTCAGCCGTGCGCGTAGATGCGCAGCCGGGCGCGCTCGATGTCGGCCAGGATGCGGTCGAGCCGCGCGGGCTGCACCATGAACTCCTGGAAGCCCTTCATCGCCAGCGTGGCCAGCGCCTCGTTGGTGTCGCGGTCGAAGAACTGCGCGTGGTCCGCAGAGGCCTCCAGCAGCTTGCGGCCCTCCACCAGGAAGCGGTCGTCGATCACCTGCGCCTGCTCGTTGGCCGGGATCTGCTTTTCGTAACGGTTGATCATCGTCTGCACGTCGGGCTGCATCATGAAGGCGAGGAACTTCATGGCGCCCGCCTTGTTCCTGGCGCCCTGCGGGATCGAGACGGAGTCCATCGGCGCCTCCTCCGCGTCGGCGACGCCGGGCGTGATCGTCGGGAACGGCTCGAACTGCATCACCTCCTGCATCTCGGGCGAGAAGTTCTCGGTGATGAAGTTGCCGATCAGCATCATCGCGGCGCGGCCCTGGAACAGCACCGCCTGGCTCTCCTGCATGCTCAGCTCGGCGTGGTTGGCCACGAAGCACTTGTGGTCCAGCAGTTGCTTCCAGTGCGCGAACACGTCGCGCACCTTCGCGTCGAGGTAGGACGACTTGCCAGACATCAGCGCCATGTGCGCGGCGTAGCCGTTGATGCGCAAGTCGAGGTAGTCGAACCAGGCCGCGGTCGGCCACAGATCCTTCGAGCCGATGTCGATCGGCGCCACGCCGATGGCGTTGAGCTTGTCGCAGGCGCCGACCAGGTCGTCCCAGGTCGCGATCGGGCCGACGCCCGCCTTCTTGAGGATGTCGCCGCGGTAGTAGAGGCCGTACTGGTACTGGGTGTAGGGCACGGCGTACTGCTTGCCGTCGTCGGTGACGAGGCCGACCGCGGTGGCGCCGAACGCCTGCTTCATCGGCGCCGTCCACAGGGCGCTCACGTCGGCGAGCAGGCCGGGCTGGACGAACTGGCGCATTCGCGTCCCCGTGTACCAGAGCACCACGTCGGGCGGCGCCGAGGTCAGCCAGTTGGGCAGCGACTGCTTGTAGCTCTCGTGGTCGTAAACGTTGAGCACGACCTGGGTGTCCGGGTTCGCCGCCTCGAACTGCTTCACCGCGGCCTGGAACGCGGCCTTGGGCTGCGCGCCGGAGGTGTCGGCGTTGACCGTGATGCTGTCGGCCCGCGCGGCGGCCGGGGCGGCGAGCGCCAGCGCCAGACAGCCCGCAAGCCTGAACGACTTGGACATTCCTGTTCCCCCAGACGGTTCCGGACGGCCCTCATGATTCGAGACCTTTGCCCTTCCCGCCATGCTTAGGTCCGAACCGGCGTGTCGTCCAGTTTGGTTCCGGCGCCTTTCCTGACCGGGCCTGTCGGCGCCGACGAGCGGGGCGGCAGCGGCCTGGACCTCCGGCGGCGCGGCGGGTGGGCGCGCGACGGGCGCCGCGGGTTGTGGCGACGGCAGCGGCTCCGGCGGGACGGTGTCGTGCCGGCTCATCCTGGCGGCGTCCGACGCTGCCGATCCTCGGCGGTCATGTCA
>CAXSES010000210.1:3229-5666 GCA_964236225.1 uncultured Acetobacteraceae bacterium | reverse complement strand
GGGCAGGCGGAGGGAGAGCCCAGCCTTGCTCGCCTGAACGCCCGGCTCCTCCCCCGCCGGAACCGCCCCTCTCGCCGTTTGCTCGCCTGCCTCGCCCTCGCTATGGTCCGCCGCCTTTGCCGGGAGGGTCCCGCGCGGGCGGAGCCGGGGACGACGTGGTCGACATCTTCGACGAGGTGGACGAGGACATCCGCGGCGAGGACCGCCGGCGCCTGGCGCGTCGCGGCGCTGCGGCGGCGGCGGCGCTGGCCGTGCTGCTGCTGGTGGCGGTGGGCGGCTGGCAGCTCTGGCGCTGGCGCCAGCTCCAGGCGTCGCGCGCAGTCGCCGGGCAGTTCCTCGCCGCGATGCAGCAGGCCGACGCCACGACCCCGGGCGCGCGCGAGGCCGACCGCGCCGCGGCCGCCACGTCGTTCGCACAGGTCGCCCGCATCGCGCCCGAGGGCTACCGCGTGCTGGCGCGTCTGCGCGAGGCGGGGCTGCGGGCGGCCGGCGGCGAAGGCGCGGCGGCGCGTGCCCTGTGGGACCAGGTCGCCGCCGACCCTGGCGCCTCGGCGCTGCTGCGCGACTACGCCAGCCTGCTCTGGGTGGAGAACCAGGTGGACGACGGCGACCCCGCCGCGCTGCAGGCCAGGCTGGCGCCGCTGCTGGCGCCCGAGAGCGCGTGGCGCCCGCTGGCCGAGGAGGCGCAGGCGCTGGTGCAGCTCCGCTCCGGCCAGGGCGAGGCCGGCCGCGCCACGCTGCGCCGCCTGGCCGGCGACGTCGCCGCGCCGAACGGGGTGCGCCAGCGCGCCACCGTGGTGCTGCAATCCCTCGGCGAGCCCGCGCCCCCCGGCGCTCCGCGCCAGGGCGCGCCCAGCGGCCCGGATGGCGGCATGCCCGACGCCGGCGAATGATCCAACCCCCGACGACCCCGCCTCCCAGGAACCCCTCCCCCCTCATGCCGGCTCCAGACCCCGCCTCCCCCGCAGCCCCATTCGGCACGCTCGCCCCGCTCCGCCCCCCGGCGGCGCCACACGATGCTCCGGCGCCGCCCGGCCGGGCGGCGCACGCGATCCTGACGCGCCGCGCGGCGCTGCTGCCTCTGCTCGGGCTTGGCGCGTGCAGCGTGCTCGACACAGTGTTCAGCGACGACTCCGACAAGAAGATCCTGCCCGGCCGGCGCGAGGCGGTGCTGGGCACCGCGGCCACCGAGATGGCGCAGGCCGACGCCGGCAAGCTGCCAGAGATCATCCTGCCGCCGCCCACCCGCACCGACTGGCCGCAACCCGGCGGCGTGGCGACGCACGTGATGGGCAACCTCGCGGGCGGCTTCAAGCCCGGCTGGACCGCTAGGATCGGCATCGGCGGCGGCTACCGCGCCAAGCTCACCGCGCAGCCGGTGGTGCTCGGCGGCCGGGTGTTCGCCATGGACACCGACGCCGTGGTCAGCGCGTTCGACCTGAAGACCGGTGAGCGGCTATGGCGGCGCGAGACCCGCGACAAGGACGCGCACAGCACCAGCCTCGCCGGCGGCATCGCGGCCGAGGGCGGGCTGCTCTACGCCGTCACCGGCCGCGCAGACGCCCTGGCGCTCGACGTCGCGGACGGCCGCATCCGGTGGCGCGCCACCCTGCCCGCGCCGGCCCGTTCCCTGCCCACCCTGGGCGGCGGGCGGCTGTATGTCGGCCTGATCGACGGCCGCCTGGTGGCGCTCGACCTGCAGGGCGGCCGCCAGCTCTGGTCCTACCAAGCCGGCGAGAGCGGCATGATCGTCCTCGGCCAGCCCGCCCCCGCCTACGGCAGCAACACAGTGGTCGCGGGCTTCGGCTCCGGCGACATCGCAGCGCTGCACGCCGACACCGGCGCCCTGCAGTGGAGCGACAACCTCGGCTCGGCCGGCGGGCGCACCACCGCGACCGACCTGTCCTCGATCCGCGCGGCCCCGGTGATCGACGGCCCCACCGTCTACGCCGTCGGCCTCGGCGGCCTGATCGTCGCGATCGACCTGCGCTCCGGGCGCCGCCTCTGGGAGCGCCCGATCGGCGGCGGCCAGACCCCCTGGCTCGCCGGCGACTGGCTCTACCTCGTCGATAACGAGCAGCAGCTCCTGGCCATGACCAAGGCCGAGGGCCGGGTGCGCTGGGTCGCCGACCTGCCGCACTACACCGACGAGAAGAAGCACACCGGGCCGCTGTTCTGGTCAGGCCCCGCGCTGGTGAACTACCGCCTGGTGCTCACCGGCGACCGCGGACAGGTGCTCTACGCCAACCCGGTCACTGGCGCGGTCACTGGCGGACTCGACCTCAAGGCCGCCGGCGCGGTGCCGCCGGTCGCGGCGGACGGCACGCTGCTGATCCTCACAGACGACGGGGTGCTCACGGCGCTGCGCTAAGGCAGCAGGACAGCAAGCCCGGGCTCTGCCCGGACCCGCCAGGGGCGAGCCGCCCCTGGACCGGCA
>CAXSES010000210.1:0-3129 GCA_964236225.1 uncultured Acetobacteraceae bacterium | reverse complement strand
CGGCACCAGACCGGGCGGCGGCGACGCGGCCGACGCGGACGGCCCCGACGCGGACACGGGCAGCGCCGCGGACGGCGTCGCGGAGGATGCCGGCCCCGTCCGCCCCCTACGCCTCGCGATCGTGGGCCGCCCCAACGCCGGCAAGTCCACCCTGCTCAACCGACTGCTCGGCGAGGAGCGGATGATCACCGGCCCCGAGCCCGGCCTGACGCGCGACTCCGTGCTCTCCGTGCTGCACGACCCGGCGGGCGACGTCGAGCTGGTCGACACCGCCGGCCTGCGCAGGAAGGCGCGCATCGAGGCCGACCTGGAGCGCATGTCGGTCAGCGCCACCATCGAGGCGCTGAAGATGGCCGAGGTCGTCGTGCTCTGCGTCGACGCAGAGCTGGGCCTGCACGAGCAGGACCTCCAGATCGCCCGCCTGATCGAGCGCGAGGGCCGCGCCTGCGTGCTGGCGCTCAACAAGTGGGATGCCGTCGAGGATCGTCAGCTCACCCGCAAGGCGATCTCGGACCGGCTGGAGACCTCGCTCGCCCAGATGAAGGGCATCCCTGTGGTCTCGTTCTCGGCGCTCACCGGCGCCGGCGTGGACAAGCTGCTGCCCATGGTGCGCGCCGCCCACGCCACCTGGAACCGGCGCGTCGCCACCGGCGAGCTGAACCGCTGGTTCGAGCACGCCCTGCAGCGACACCCCACGCCGCTGGTCGAGGGCAAGCGGATCAAGCTGCGCTACATGACGCAGGCCAAGGCGCGCCCGCCCACCTTCGTCGTGTTCGGCACCCGCGCCGAGATGCTGCCGGAGGACTACCGCCGCTACCTGGTCAACGGCCTGCGCGAGCAGTTCAAGCTGCCGGGCACGCCGGTGCGGCTCCAGTTGCGGGGAACGAAGAACCCTTACGCGGACGACTAGAGGCAGCAAGCGAGGCCGGGCTCCTCTGCCCATCACCCACGGCCCAGGCGGGCGGTCGGACCCTTTGGGCAGCTCCGCCCAGACCCGCCTTCGCTTCAAGCCGCCCCTGGACCGGCCTGACTCAAGGGAAGCCGGTCCAGGGGGGCTCCCCCTGGCGGAGTTTGAGGCAGAGCCTCAACCTTGCTTCCTACCCCACCTCCGCCAGCGCCCGCGCCCCCACCCGGCTATCCTGCCACATCGCGTGCGCGGTGCGGCAGATCGCGAGCCAGCACTCCGTCGACACCCCCTGCGCGTCGTCGTAGGGCGCGAGCCGGTCGATGTGGCCGCACATCAGCCCGGGCGCCTTCCACTCCACCGTGCCCGGCAGGTGCGTATCGTCCGCGGCGACCACGTAGAGCAGCGTGTTGTCCGCGGCGTAGGAGCGCAGCGCGCGCCACACCGGCACCACCTCCGCCATCGCCAGCGGGGTGTTGCGCTTGAGCACGAACACCTTCTCCGCCGCCGCCAGGTCCTGCAGGAACACCCGGAGCTGGAAGCGCAGCCTCTGGTGGGCGCGCGGCAGGACCATGTCCGCCTCCACCTCGCCCTCGTGCTGGAACGTGTGGTAGCGCAGCTCGTAGCTGGTCTGCTCGATGATGTACTCGCGCTGCCCTTCCGGCTCCGCGCCGAACACGCAGGCGAGGTTCTCCGCGAGCGCCAGCCCCTCGAACTCCGTGTCCAGGCCGCGCAGCAGGTGGGTCAGGTGGGTGGCCGAGAAGCGCAGCAGGTTGAGCGGCTCCGCCCCGAAGCGGCGCTGCACGATGCCGAACTCGCAATTGTCACCCAGGCTCTGGAACCGCCCCATCAGCGCCTCCGCCGGCAGCGCGTCGTGCTCCGCCAGCCCGTGCGCCGGCGCCGCCCGGTCCGAGCCGTACAGCCGCACGCTGCGCAGCAGCACGGAGAGCAGGCGCCCGTCGCTGCCGCCGTTCAGCTCCGACGCCCTGACGCGGTCGTAGTGCGCGAGCGTCAGCGCGAGCCGCCCGCCCGACACCAGCCGCCGCGGCACGCTGACCGAGATCTCCGTCGCCCGGTGCACCCGATGGCTGGCGAGCAGGTGCCCGTCGCTCCACACCGCGACCTGCTGCAGGCGCGCGATCGGGGCGACGCTCAGCACCACGACATAGGCCGGGTGGTCCCCGGCGACCTCCAGAGCGAGCGTGCTGAAATTGTCGACCGCCCAGACGTAGTCCGGCTCCGGATGCGACCAGCCGACACCGAGCGCAGGCAGCCCCGACCCGCCCGCGCGGAACTCCAGCTCGCCCAGCAACGCCAGCGCCATCAACGCATCCCTTCCCTCGGCCGGCCACCGGCCCCGCCTCCGCATGGTATGGACGCCAGGCCCTCCCAAACGCAGCCTGGATCATCCAGCGCGAGGAAACGTCGCAGAAATGTTTGAACAATTGCTGAATGGCGGCGCAAGCTCCGAACAACGCCCGGGCGTTCATGCGGCGTGAGGCAGGGCCGATCCACGGCGCGGCTTGCGAACCCGCGGTTCGCGCTCAGCTCGGGGGAATGGCCGGTGCCAAAAGCTCGGCGGGCAAGGCAGGGAGCAGGCGCATGGCGAAGACCGCGAAGAAGACCGATCCCAAGCTGTGGGAGAAGGTGAAGGAGGAGGTCACCGAGGGCGACAAGGGCGGCAAGCCCGGCCAGTGGTCCGCCCGCAAGGCGCAGCTCGCGGTGCACGACTACAAGGCGGAGGGCGGCGGCTACGAGGGCGCCAAGGCCGCCGACAACCACCTGGCGCAGTGGACCAGGGAGGAGTGGGGCACGAAGTCGGGCGAGCAGTCCGGCAAGACTGGCGAGCGCTACCTGCCGGAGAAGGCCCGCGAGGCGCTCTCTGACGACGAGTACAAGCGGACCACGCGCAAGAAGCAGGCGGACACCGCGAAGGGCAGGCAGCACTCCGCGCAGCCCGCCGATGTGGCGAGGAAGACTGGCGCCGTGCGCCACGCCTCGGAGCGCGAGGCGACGACGCGCGCCGCCCTGCTGCAGGAGGCGCGCAAGGCGGGCATCGCCGGGCGCTCGAAGATGAAGAAGGCCGAGCTGGTCGCGGCGCTGCAGAAGTAGGAAGGTTCGAAGCTCCGCCAGGGCAAGCCCTTGAAGCCCCTTGCTTAAAGTTGTGCCGGGTCCAGGGGCGGCTCGCCCCTGGCGGGTCTGGGCGGAGCCCAGCCTTGCTTCCT
>CAXSES010000209.1:0-5678 GCA_964236225.1 uncultured Acetobacteraceae bacterium | reverse complement strand
CCCAAATCGTGGGGCCACAAATAAGTGCGAGACCACCTAAAATGACAGCACCCTGGCGCGATCCTTGTACAGGAACTTACAAGCTTCGGAAGCGGATTCCCGCCAGGCTCCTCGACGTCGCGGGGGTCCCCGGCGGCTTCGTCAAGCTGACGACGGGCACTGCGGACCGGATCGAGCTGAAGCGCCGCTGGCCGTCGGTGATGCAGCGATATGCCGAGCTTGAGGCAGGCTGGGTCCGCACGCTCAACGCCGTGGCGCTGACGCCGGAGCCGGCTGCGCAGATCGCCGTGATGTGGGCGGCATCGGGCAAGCCGCTTGATCGTGGAGAGACACCGCCGGGCTTGTTTTTGGTAGCAGAGGTCAGCGAGACGACGGCGGAGACCATCGCTTTGCAGCTGGCCCGGCGCGAGTTCCGTGGCAGCGAGGCGCGGCGTCTGGTCGGCATCGAGGCGAGGCCGGCGACCCGGCACCTGTTGCTGAAGGTGATGCTCGGGCCTGCGGGGATGGGCCTGCCGGGCGCCGGCAAGATCACGTTGTCGCTCGCGCTCTGCCCCGCATACGCGCCGTGCACTTCAACGCCGACGCGGTGCGACTCGATGGCTGTTCGTCCCGCCGGCGGCGTTCGACCTGCGCGTGGCCGCCGACGGCAGCGTGCAACACTGGTCCGAGCGGGCCGCGGCCCTCGTCGCAGGGGTGGGAAGCGGCGAGAGAGCGGGGCCGGAGGCTCTGCTTCCGGACGCCACCTGCTTCAGCAAATCGGTTTCCAAAGACCTTGGCTTCTGGCGGATCTGGGCAAGGCTCCGCCTTGCTTGCTGGCTCCGCCCCCGCCGGCTTCTTGACAGCCGCCACCGGCCAGCGTGTCGTACGTCGCGAACCGGACGGACACCCATCATGGCCCTGGAGATCGCGGTGCGCGGCCTGTTCGCGACCCCCGTGGCCGCGATCGCCGTGCCCGACGCCGTGTCCCGCAACGCGCGCCTGCGCGCCCTGATCCTGGGGCGACGCGCCGCGACGCCCTCGATCCGCTCGTCCAACGCCGGTGGCTGGCATTCCGCGCGCGACCTGCCCGACTGGGGCGGCCCCGACGCCGCCGAGATCCTCGCGCTGGCGAGCTCCGCCGCGACCCAGCTCACCACGGACCGCTTCGGCGAAAAGGTGCGCCCCGCCTGGACGATGCAGGCCTGGGCCAACGTGAACGGCCCTGGCGAGAGCAACATCGCGCACTACCACGCCGGCTCGTTCTGGTCCGGCACCTACTACGTCGACGACGGCGGCTGCGCGTCCGACCCCTCGCTCGGCGGCGAGTTCGAGATGATCGACCCGCGTGGTGCCGCGCCGGCGATGTACGCGCCCACCCTGCGCTTCGCCGGCGAGGATGGCCGCTCCGCCGGCAGCGGCGAGACCATCCAGCCGCGCCCGGGCCTGCTGATGCTGTTCCCGTCCTGGCTCGCCCACCAGGTCCGCCCTTACCGCGGCACGGCGCTGCGCATCTCGCTCGCCTTCAATCTCGGCCTCTGATGACTCGGCCTCCGATGGCTCGGCCTCCGATGGACGCGCCAGCCGTGCCGCCGCCCCCGCCGCCCGCCCGCGTGCTGGCCCGTCGCCACGCCGAGATCCTGGAGCGCGCCCGCGAGACCGGCCGCGTGTCGGTGGACGAGCTGGCGACCCGTTTCGCCGTCACCCCGCAGACCATCCGCCGCGACCTGAACGAGCTGTGCGACGCGCGCAGCCTGACCCGCGTGCACGGCGGCGCGATGCTGCCCTCCGGCGTGCAGAACCTCGCCTACGACGCGCGCAAGCTGGTCTCCCTGCCGCACAAGCGGCTGATCGGCGCTGCGGCGGCGCGGCTGGTCGCGGACCATTCCTCGCTGTTCATCAACCTCGGCACCACGGCGGAGGAGGTGGCGCGCGCTCTGGGCGGGCACGAGGGCCTGCTGGTGATCACCAACAACCTCCAGGTCGCGGCCGAGCTGCACCGACACGCGGGCGTCGAGGTGATCCTGGCCGGCGGCACGGTGCGGCGCAACGATGGCGGCATCGTGGGTGCGGCCACCGTCGAGCACGTCCGCCAGTTCCGCACCGACCTCGCGGTGATCGGCATCTCGGCGATCGACCCGGACGGCACGCTGCTCGACTTCGACATCCGCGAGGTCCAGGTCAGCCAGGCGATCATCCGCAACGCGCGCCGGGTGATGCTGGTCAGCGACGGCAGCAAGTTCATGCGCTCCGCCCCGGTGCGGATCGCCCATCTGTCCGACATCGACGTTCTCGTGACCGACCGCCTGCCTCCGGCCGCCGCCGCCCTGTGCGAGGCCAACGGCGTGGAGTTCGTCGAGGCGGGCGGCCCGATCGAACCCGACGAACTTTCGCTTGAAGGTTCGCTTTGAACGCTTGGCGTTCGGGTTGTTCCGGTCTAGCGTTCGTTTTGGGAGGGCCGCGATGCGCCTTCCGTGGGGAAGCCATTCGTCCATGACCCAGCAGACTGCCCGGGAGCTGTTCGACATCGCGGTGATCGGCGGCGGCATCAACGGCTGCGGCATCGCCCGCGATGCCGCAGGCCGCGGCTGGTCCACCGTGCTGTTCGAGGCGAACGACCTGGCCTCGGCGACCTCGTCGGCCTCGACCAAGCTGGTGCATGGCGGGCTGCGCTACCTCGAGTACTACGAGTTCCGCCTGGTGCGCGAGGCGCTGATGGAGCGCGAGGTGCTGTGGGGCATTGCCCCGCACATTGTCTGGCCGCTGCGCTTCGTGCTGCCCCACCACAGGGGCCTGCGCCCGGCCTGGCTGCTGCGTCTCGGCCTGTTCCTCTACGACCATCTCGGCGGCCGCAAGCGCCTGCCCGCCACCCGCACCCGCCGCCTGCGCCACGACCCGGCGGGCCGGATGCTCAAGCCCGAATACACGTTTGGCTTCGAGTATTCGGATTGCTGGGTCGAGGACTCGCGCATGGTGGTGCTGAACGCGCGCGACGCGGCCGAGCGCGGCGCCGTGATCCAGACCCGCACGCGCTGCACCGCCGCCGCCCGCGTCGACGGCGTGTGGGAGCTGACCACGCAGCGCCCCGGCGAGGAGCCGCGCACGGTGCGCGCCCGCGCCCTGGTGAACGCCGCCGGCCCCTGGGTCGGCCAGGTGCTGCAGGGCGTCATCCGCGCCAACACGCCGGCCAGGGTCCGCATGGTCAAGGGCAGCCACATCGTGGTGCCCCGCCTTTACCCGGAGGAGCATTGCTACATCTTCCAGAACGCGGACAACCGCATCTTCTTCGTGATTCCTTATGAGCAGGATTACTGCCTGATCGGCACCACCGACCTCGACTACGAGGGCGACCCCGCCGAGGTCGCCGCCTCGCCCGAGGAGATCGCCTATCTGTGCGCCGGCGCCAGCGACTACCTCGCCACCCCGATCACCCCGGACCAGGTGGTATGGACGTATTCCGGCGTGCGCCCGCTCTACGACGACGGCGCGTCCAAGGCGCAGGCCGCGACCCGCGACTACACTTTGGAGATGGAGGCGTCCGACGGCGCCGCGGCCCAGCTCTCCATCTTCGGCGGCAAGATCACCACCTACCGCCGCCTCGCAGAGGCCGCGCTGGAGCGCCTCGCCCCCCACCTGCCCACTCCCTCCGGCCTGCCCGCCGGCTGGACCGGCACCCACGCGCTCCCCGGCGGCGACTTCGCGATCGACGGCTTCGAGCCCGCGCTCGACGCGCTGTGCGCGCGCCATCCCTTCCTGGCCCGCCACACCCTGCGCCGGCTGCTGCGCGCCTACGGCACCTGCGTGTCCGAGCTGCTCGGCGGCGCCACCTCCGCCGAGGCGCTCGGGCCGGTGATCGCCGCCGACCTCACCGAGGCCGAGCTGCGCTACCTGGTGCGCCGCGAGTGGGCGCAGACCGCCGCCGACGTGGTGTGGCGCCGCAGCAAGCTCGGCCTGCGCATGGACAAGGCGGAGATCGCGGCGGTGGACGACGCCCTGGCGGCGATCCTCCTGCACCGGGACGCCGCCGCGTGAGCCTGCAGCTCGACCGCATCGGCTTCGTGCGCGGCCCGGACACCCTGATCCGCGAGGTTTCGCTGACGCTGGCGCGCGGCGCGCTGCACGTGCTGCTCGGCCCGACGCTGGCCGGCAAGACCACGCTGATGCGCCTGATGGCCGGCCTCGACGTGCCCACCAGCGGCCGCCTGCTGCTCGACGGCCGCGACATCACCGGAACGACGGTGCGTCGCCGCTCCGTCGCCATGGTCTACCAGCAGTTCGTCAACTACCCCACGCTCAGCGTCTACGAGAACATCGCCTCGCCGCTGCGGGTCGCAGGCGTCGCCCGCGCGGAGATCGAGTCCCGCGTGCGCCACGCGGCGAGGCTGCTGCGTCTGGAGCCGATGCTGGGGCGGATGCCCTCGCAGCTCTCCGGCGGCCAGCAGCAGCGCACCGCGATCGCCCGCGCCCTGGTCAAGCGCGCCGAGCTGGTGCTGCTCGACGAGCCGCTCGGCAACCTCGACTACAAGCTGCGCGAGGAGCTGCGCGAGGAGCTACCCCGCCTGTTCGCCGAATCGGGCGCGATCCTGGTGTACGCCACCACCGAGCCCGCCGAGGCTCTGCTGCTCGGCGGCGAGACCGCGGCGCTGGCGGAAGGCCGCGTGGTGCAGTTCGGCCCCACCGCCGCGCTCTATCGCCGGCCGCGCACCCTGGAGGCCGCGCGCGCCTTTTCCGACCCGCCGCTCAACGAGCTGGCGCTGGAGAAGCGCGGCGCGACCATCTCGACCCCGCTCGGACAGCGCCCCGCGCCCGCCGCCCTGCGCGGCCTGCCCGACGGCGCCTTCCGCCTGGGCTTCCGCGCCGACGCCGTGCTGCGGGGCCCGCCCCCACCGGGAGGCCTCGGCTTCGACGGCCGCGTGTCCGTCACCGAGATCAACGGCTCGGAAAGCTTCGTGCACGTGCAGACCGACGCGGGAAGCTGGGTGTGCCTGATCCCCGGCGTGCACGGCATGCTGCCGGGCGAGCACGTCGCCATGCACGTCGACCTGGCCCGGGCCTTCGTGTTCGACGCATCGGGCGCGCTCGCCGCCGCCCCAGAGATGGCCGAGGCGGTCTGATGGCCACCATCACGCTGGACGGCGTCGGCCACGCCTACGGGCCCGCGCGCAGCGACGCCGACTACGCGCTCAAGCCGATCCGCCACGTCTGGCAGCAGGGCAGGGCGTATGCGCTGCTCGGCCCGTCGGGCTGCGGCAAGACCACGCTGCTCAACATCATCTCCGGCCTGGTGATCCCGTCGCACGGCAGGCTGCTGTTCGACGGCGTCGACGTCACCCGCCTGCCCACAGAGCGGCGCAACATCGCCCAGGTGTTCCAGTTCCCGGTGATCTACGACACCATGACGGTGGCCGGGAACCTCGGCTTCCCCCTGCGCAACCGCGGCGTGCCGCGCGCCGCCGTCGCCGCGCGCGTCGCCGAGGTCGCGGCCATGCTCGACCTCGCGGCCGACCTGGGGCGGCGCGCGCGCGGGCTGAGCGCGGACGCCAAGCAGAAGATCTCGCTCGGCCGCGGGCTGGTGCGCGACGACGTCGCGGCCGTGCTGTTCGACGAGCCACTGACCGTGATCGACCCCGCGTTGAAGTGGCAGCTCCGCTCCAAGCTCAAGGCGGTGCACCGCGCGCTCGACCTGCTGATGATCTACGTCA
>CAXSES010000208.1:0-5678 GCA_964236225.1 uncultured Acetobacteraceae bacterium | reverse complement strand
GGGCTCTGCCCAGACCCGCCAGGGGCGAGCCGCCCCTGGACCGGCTTTACTTAAATGTTGGATTCCAAAGGCGAGCCTTTGGCGGGGTCCCCGCTTCCAGAACATGGGGGGCAGAGCCCCTGGCCTTGCCTGCTAATCGGTCATCGCATTTGGCCCTTAATACAAGGCCGGTCCAAGGGCGGGTCCGGGCGGAGCCCGGCCTTGCTTGCTGCCGCCTCCGCCCCAGCCCTAGTGTGCCCGCCATGCGCTACGTCTCCACCCGCGGCCACGCCCCCCCGCGCGACTTCGCCGGCGTCCTCCTCGCCGGCCTCGCCGAGGATGGCGGCCTGTTCGTGCCCGAGTCGTGGCCCACGCTGAGCGCCGCCGACCTGCGCGCAATGCGCGGCCTGCCCTACGCCGAGGTCGCCGCCCGCGTGATCCAGCCCTTCCTGGGCGAGAGCGTCGCCTTCGCCACGCTGCAGCGCCTGTGCCGCGAGGCGTACGGCCCCGGCTTTGGCCATCCCGCAATCGCGCCCCTGGTGCAGCTCGGCCCGAACCTGTGGTCGCTGGAGCTGTTCCACGGCCCGACGCTCGCCTTCAAGGACATGGCGATGCAGCTTCTGGGCCGGCTGTTCGACCATGTCCTGGCCGAGCGCGGCGAGCGCGTGACCATCGTGGGCGCCACCTCCGGCGACACGGGCTCGGCCGCGATCGAGGCGTGCCGCGACCGCCGCCGCATCGACGTCGTGGTGCTCCACCCGGAGGGCCGCACCAGCGAGGTGCAGCGCCGCCAGATGACCACGGTGTACGCCCCCAACATCGGCAACATCGGGGTCGCCGGCACCTTCGACGACTGCCAGGACCTGGTGAAGGCGATGTTCGCCGACCAGCCGTTCCGCACCGAGATGCGGCTGTCGGCGATCAACTCGATCAACTGGGCGCGCATCGCCGCCCAGATCCCCTACTACGTCTACGCCGCGCTCTCCCTGGGCGCGCCTGAGCGCGAGGTGGCGTTCAGCGTGCCGACGGGCAATTTCGGCAACGTGTTCGCCGCCTGGGCGGCGCGTCGCATGGGCCTGCCGGTCAGCCGCCTGATCGTGGCCAGCAACCGCAACGACATCCTGGCGCGCTTCCTGGACGCCAACGACATGAGCGCGCGCGGCGTGGAGCCGTCGCTGTCGCCGTCGATGGACATCCAGATCAGCTCCAACTTCGAGCGCCTGCTGTTCGAGCTGCTCGACCGCGATCCCGCCGCCACCGCGCGCAGCATGGCGGCGTTCCGCGAGGACGGCGCCATGCCGGTGCCCGACAGGGCGTGGCGGCGCGCGCGCACCCTGTTCCACGGCTTCCGCCTCGACGACGAGGGCACGCTCGCGGAGATGCGCAGGCTCGACGAGGAGTGCGGCTACGCGGCGGACCCGCACAGCGCCATCGGCATCGCCGCCGCCCGTGCCCTGCAGACGCCGCATCTGCCCGTGGTCGCGCTCGCGACGGCGCACGGGGCGAAGTTCCCCGACGCGGTGGAGCGCGCGGTGGGCCGGCGCCCCCCGCTGCCGCCGCGACTGTCCGACCTATATGAGCGCGAGGAACGCTTCTCCCGCGCGCCCGCAGACCTCGCAGCCATCGAGGCGCTGGTGCGCGCCTCCGTACGAAGGAACGCCGCATGACCGTCGCCTCTGGCCCCACGCACGCCGGGACAGCCTCCGTCCAGACCGCCCATGTTCAGGCCCCCCATGCCGGGACCGCCCACGCCGCCGAGACCGCGATGCCCGCCGCCGGCGCCGCGCCCGGCGCGTCGGACGCGGTGCGCGTGACCCGCCTGCCCTCCGGCCTCACCGTGGTCACCGAGCGCATGGAGCGCGTCGAGACGGTGAGCTTCGGCGCCTACGTCGCGACCGGCACCCGCAACGAGGAGGCCGCAGAGAACGGCGTCTCGCACTTCCTCGAGCACATGGCGTTCAAGGGCACGGCGCGCCGCAACGCCGCCGAGATCGCTGAGGCGGTTGAGAACGTGGGCGGCCACATCAACGCCTACACCGCCCGCGAGCAGACCGCCTACTACGTCAAGATGCTCAAGGAGGACCTCGCGCTCGGCGCAGACATCATCGGCGACATCCTGACCCACAGCGCCTTCGCGCCCGAGGAGCTGGAGCGCGAGCGCGGCGTGATCCTTCAGGAGATCGGCCAGGCCAACGACACGCCCGACGACATCATCTTCGACCACTTCCAGGAGACGGCGTTCCGCGACCAGCCGATGGGGCGCCCGACGCTCGGCACGGAGGCGATCATCCGCGACCTGTCGCGCGACAGCATCGCCGGCTACATGCGCCGCCACTACGCCGCCGGCAACGCCGTGGTCGCCGCCGCCGGCAACCTGGAGCACGACGAGGTCCTGCGCCTCGTGGGCGAACATTTCGCCGACCTACCCGCCGTGATGCCGCACCAGGCGAGCGCCGGCCGCTACACCGGCGGCGAGTTCCGCGAGGAGCGCGACCTCGACCAGGTGCACATCACGCTCGGCTTCCCTTCGGTGCCTTACGGCGACCCGGACTACTACCCGACGCTGCTGCTCTCGACGCTGCTCGGCGGCGGCATGTCCTCGCGCCTGTTCCAGGAGATCCGCGAGAAGCGCGGCCTCGTCTACTCGGTCTACTCGTTCAACGCGCCGTTCATGGATTCCGGCCTGTTCGGCATCTACGCCGGCACCGGCGAGAAGGAGGCCGCCGAGCTGATGCCCGTCGCCCTGGAGGAGCTGCGCCTCGTGCAGTCCACCGTGCGCGAGGAGGAGGTCAACCGCGCCCGCGCCCAGGTCAAGGCGTCGCTGCTGATGTCGCTGGAGAGCACAGGCAGCCGCTGCGAGCAGCTCGCCCGCCAGATACAGGTGTTCGGCCGCCCAGTGCCCACCGCCGAGACAGTCGCGAAGCTCGCCGGCGTGGGCGTGGCCGACGTGCAGCGCGCCGCCGCCCGCATCTTCCGCGGCACGCCCACCCTCGCGGTCATGGGCCCGGCGAAGAAGGTGTTGAGCCTGTCGGCCATCGTCGACCGGCTCGCGGCATGAGCGCCGCGCTCGCCGCCCCCGCCGACACGCTGGGCCGCGCCGAGGAGCACCTGTCCGCGCTGATGGCCCGCGCCCGCGCCGCGGGGGCTGACGCCTGCGACACCGTGCTGGTCGCCGGCACCTCCGTCTCGGTGTCGCGCCGCCTCGGCCAGACGGAGCACCTGGAGCGCGCGGAGGGCGTGGACCTCGGCCTGCGCGTGTTCGTCGGCCGGCGCTCCGCCATCGTCTCCGCCTCCAGCCTCGACCCCGCCCGCTTCGACGCGCTCGCCCGGCGTGCCGTCGCCATGGCCCGCGTGGTCCCCGAGGACCCCTACGGCGGCCTGTCCGGCGAGGTGACGCCGCCGCGGGGCCTGGACGCGCTGGACCTGTGCGACACCACCCCCGAGCCCACCGTCGAGGCGCTCACCGAGCGGGCCGCGGCGGCGGAGGACGCCGCCCGCGCCGTGCCCGGCATCACCAACTCGGAGGGCGGCGAGGCCGGCTACGGCCGCACCCGCGTCTGGCTCGCGACCTCCGCCGGCTTCGCGGGCTCCTACACCCGCACCGGGCACTCGGTCTCCGCGACCGCCCTGGCCGGCGCCGGCACCGCCATGGAGCGCGACTACGACTACCACTCCGCCGTGCACCTGGAGGATCTCGACGACGCGGCGACCATCGGCCGCTCCGCCGCCGACCGCGCCCTGGCCCGCCTCAACCCGACGCGCCCGCGCACCACGACGCTGAGCGTGGTCTACCACCCGCGCTGCGCCGGCAGCCTTCTCGGCCACCTGGTCGCCGGCATCAACGGCGCCTCGATCGCGCGCGGCACCTCGTTCCTCAAGGACAGCCTCGGCAAGCAGGTGTTCGCCCGCGGCATCCAGGTGATCGACGACCCCCGCCGCCGCCGCGGCCCGCGCTCGCGCCCGTTCGACGGCGAGGGCACGCCGACCGCCACCCGCGCCATCGTGGACGACGGCGTGCTCGACACCTGGCTGCTCGACAGCCGCACCGCGCGACAGCTCGGCCTGGCCACCACCGGCCACGCGGCGCGCGGCACCGGCGGCCCGCCCTCGCCGTCGTCCACCAACCTCTACCTCGCCCCGGGCGACGCCACGCCGGCCGGGCTGATGGGCGACATCCGCGAGGGGCTGTTCATCACCGAGCTGATCGGCTCCGCGATCAACGGCCTGACCGGCGACTACAGCCGCGGCGCCTCGGGGTTCATGATCCGCGACGGCGCGCTGGCCGAGCCGGTCTCGGAGATCACCGTCGCCGGCAACCTCGTGCAGATGTTCGCGAGGATGCAGCCGGCCAACGACCTGGTGTTCCGCCGCGGCACGGACTCGCCCACCGTCCGGGTGGACGGGATGACGCTGGCGGGCGCCTGAAGGCAGCAAGGCCGGGCTCCGCCCCCATGCCCTGAAGCGGAAGCCTCGCCTCCGCAAACCCCGACCCTGGCCGGGTTCGCCCAAAACGTGTGCCGGTCCAGGGGCGCTGCCCCTGGCGGGGTCCAGGGGCAGCGCCCCTGGCCTTGCCTCGCCTGTGGCAATGCCCCCCACCGCTTCCCATATCCGCTGCGTCACTGGAACGGACCACCCCGATGCGCCGCACACTCTCCGTCCTCGCGCTTCTCCTGGCCCTGGCGCCCGGGCTGGCCCTGGCGCGGCCCGGCTTCGGCGGCTCGTTCGGCAGCCGCGGCGCGCGCACCTACTCCGCGCCGCCGCCCACCGCCGTCGCGCCCTTCGCGGCCCAGCCGATGCAGCGCAGCCTGACGCCGCGCTCCGAGCCTGCGCCCGGCTTCGCGCCGAGCCCCGGATTCGCGCCGCAGCCCGGCTTCGGGCAGCCGGCCTTCGGCGGCGGGATGTCGCGCCGGGGCATGTTCACCTCGGGCCTGCTCGGCGGCCTGGTGGGCGCGGGCATCGGCGGCATGCTGTTCGGCCACGGCATGTTCGGCGGCATGGATGGCGGTGCCAGCTTCCTCGGCCTTCTGCTGCAGATCGGCATCGTGGTGCTGATCGGCCGCTGGCTGTACAGGCGCTTTGCCGGCGGCGGCCAGCCTGCATTCGCCGGGCGCATGTCCGTCGGCGGCCTCGGCGGCGCGCTGGGCGGCCTCGGCGGCATGATGCGCAACACCACGGCGCAGGCGCGGCCCGGGATGCCGCCGGTCGGCCAGGCGGGCGGGCGCGGCGTCGCGCTGGCGGTCACGCCGGACGACTACCGCGCGTTCGAGGGGGTGCTGCGCGACGTGCAGGCCGCCTGGTCCGCCGCCGACCTGGCCGGGCTGCAGCGCCTCGCCACCCCGGAGATGGTCAGCTACTTCGGCGAGCAGCTCGCGGAGCAGTCCAGCCGAGGCGTGCGCAACGCCGTCACCGCGGTCAACCTCGACCGGGGCGACCTGTCCGAGGCCTGGACCGAGGGCGCGCGCGACTACGCCACGGTGGCGATGCGCTTCTCGATGCTCGACGTCACCACGGACGGCGCCGGCCGCGTCGTGGACGGCAGCGCCACAGAGCGGGTCACTGTGACGGAGCTGTGGACGTTCCTGCGCGCGCGTGGCGGGCGCTGGCTGCTGTCGGCGATCCAACAGACACGCTGACGGCAAGCCAGGAAGCAAGGCTGGGCTCTCCCTCCGCCTGCCCTTCCAACGACCCAAGAGGGTCGT
>CAXSES010000207.1:1477-5733 GCA_964236225.1 uncultured Acetobacteraceae bacterium | reverse complement strand
CTAGATGTGGCGCGGGTCGGCAAGGGCGGCGCAGAGTGTCGGGCCGGTGCGGGCGGGAGCGGAGGATCGGCATGGCGGCACAGGAGAGGCAGGCGGCCGGGTGGAGCGCCGCCGAGGCGCACCGCGACAGCACGCACCACCGCGACACGCTGCGCGAGGTGGGGCAGGGCTGCTGCTTCTACTGCCTGCGGCGCTTCGGCGTGACGACGGTCGCGCGGTGGATCGACGACGGCGCCACGGCGCTGTGCCCGCATTGCGGCATCGACGCCGTGCTGCCGGACCGAGGCGACCTGCCGGAGGAACGGCTCGCAGCCATGCACCACCTCTATTTCGGACGCGCGCCTTGGCCGGTCTGAGGGTGATGGGCAGACGAGGGAAGCAAGACCAGGGGCTCTGCCCCTGGACCCCGCCAAAGGCCCGCCTTTGGAATCCAACACTTAAGAGAAGCCGGTCCAGGGGCGGCTCGCCCCTGGCGGGTCTGGGCAGCGCCCAGGCTTGCTTCCTGGCAGGCCGCCTGTGAGCGCCGCGCTGGCGCCTGGCAAGTTCCGCGACCCGGAGCGCACGCTGGATGGGTTGGCGCGGGCGCGGGTGGCGCTGGCGCGGCTCGATACGCTGTGGGTCAACACCGGGACACTGTGCAACCTGGCCTGCACCGGCTGCTACATCGAGAGCTCGCCGCGCAACGACCGGCTGGCGTTCTTCGCCCGGGCGGACCTGCGCGTATACCTGGAGGAGATCGCGGCGGGGGGGCTGGGGACCGCCCTGGTGGGGTTCACCGGGGGCGAGCCGTTCATCAATCCCGAGCTGCCGGGGATGCTGGAGGATGTGCTGGCGCAGGGGCTGGACGCGCTGGTGCTGACCAACGCCATGCGCCCAATGCGCAAGGCGGAGGCGGCGCTGCTGTCGCTGCGCGCGCGCTACGGGGAGAGGCTGCTGCTTCGGGTGTCGCTCGACCATCACGGGGCCGAGGTGCACGACCGCGAGCGCGGGGCGGGAAGCTGGGAGACGACGCTGGACGGGCTGGCCTGGCTGGCGCGGCACGGGTTCAGGGCGCACGTCGCGAGCAGGATGCTGTCGGGCGAGGACGAGGCGGGGCTGCGGGCGGGATACGCGGCGCTGTTCGCGGCGAGGGGTCTGCCGGTGGACGCGGCGGACCCGGTGGCGCTGACCCTGTTCCCGGAGCTGGACGGTGCGCGCGACGTGCCAGAGATCACCGAGGCATGCTGGGGCATCCTGCGCCGCGAGCCCGACTCCGTGATGTGCTCGGCGAGCCGAATGCTGGTGCGCAGGCGGGGGGCGGCGGCGCCCTCGGTGGTGGCGTGCACGCTGCTGCCTTACGACGCGCGGTTCGAGCTGGGGGGCACGCTGGCGGAGGCGTCCGGGTCGGTGGCGCTGAACCACCCGCATTGCGCACGCTTCTGTGTTCTTGGCGGCGCGTCCTGCGCCCGCGGCCCGGGCTGAGGGCACAGGATACCGCAGGCGACCCGCGAGGACGGACGGCCGCGGCGCCGGAACGCCGGGAGCGCCCGGCACCGCCCGGCACGCGACGACGCGCCCCGCGCGCGTGCAGCTCGCATGCGGCAAGGCACGCACGCCGTGCATTCCTGAGTGCACGTTCGTGCATGGGTGATACAGCGCGGAGGATCGCGGGCGCCGCCGGTGGCGACGAATTTTCTTTTCAGGCCCGTCGGGAGGCCTATGTACGGCGTCCGAAGCCTCGGCGGTTGGCGCGCAGGCGAGTGGGACACGATGGAATGCCAGACACGAATCCGGGCAGCACGGGCAGCGGACGCCGGCTTGGCGTCCTCATCGTGGGGCTCGGCGGCGCCGTCGCGACCACAGCGGTCGCAGGGATCGAGATGATCCGCCGGGGTTCGAACGACTTCGCCGGCCTGCCGCTGGCCTCCGCCGACGCCCAGGGGCTCGCCGCCTACCGCAACATCGAGTTCGCCGGCTGGGACCTCAACGGCGACGACCTGAGCACCGCGGCAGCCGAACACCACGTGCTGGAGCGCGACCAGGCGGAGATGGTGGCGGAGCCACTGAGCAGGCTGCGTCCGTGGCCGGCGGTGGGCAGCGTCGATTTCTGCGCCAACGTGGACGGGGCGAACAAGATCGTCACCGGCAGCCACCGAGGCGCGGTGGACCGCATCCGCGAGGACATCCGCCGCTACAAGGAGAGCAGCGGCGTGCAGGACGTCGTGGTGATCAACCTCGCCTCGGTGGAGCGCTGGCCCGCGGACATCTCGCCGCTCGTCGACATTGCGGCGTTCGAGCGCGGCCTGGACGACAACCACGCCTCGATCAGCCCCGCGATGCTCTACGCGTATGGCGCGATCACCGAGGGCGTGCCGTACGGCAACTTCACGCCGAGCCTGGCGGCCGACATCCCGGCGCTGACGGCGCTGGCGGACCAGCGCAACGTCCCGGTGGCGGGCAAGGACGGCAAGACCGGGCAGACCTTCCTCAAGACGGTGCTGGCGCCGGCGTTCAGGGCGCGCAGCCTGTTCGTCGAGGGGTGGTTCTCCACCAACATCCTGGGCAACCGCGACGGCCTGGCGCTGGACAACCCGGCGAGCCTGCAGAGCAAGCTGAACACCAAGGGCTCCGTGCTCGACAACATCCTCGGCTACCACGTCGAGGATCATCTGGTGAACATCCAGTACTACAAGCCGCGCGGCGACAACAAGGAGGCCTGGGACAACATCGACATCGTGGGCTTCCTTGGCCAGAAGATGCAGATCAAGCTGAACTTCCTGTGCCGCGACAGCATCCTGGCGGCACCCCTGGTGATCGAGATCGCGCGCGTGCTCGACCTCGCGCGCAGGCGGGGCGACGGCGGCATCCAGGAGCAGCTCGGCATCTTCTTCAAGGCGCCGATGACCGAGGCGGGCAAGCGCGAGGAGCACTCGTTCCCGGTGCAGCAGCAGGTGCTGCTGGACTGGCTCGCCGCCGCCTGAGCGGGACGCCACGGTGAGCGCGGAGCAGGGGCGGCCGGAGCCGGGCGGCACGGCGGCGCTGGTGCCCGCAGGCGGCTGGTGGCCGGGGGCGGGGTTGGCGGGCGGCCCGGCGGCAGGCGACGCAGGCGCGGCCGGCCCCGTTCCGGACGGCACGAAGTCGGAGCGTCCCGGCGAGCCGCTGCACGCGCTGGCCGGGCTGGCGGCGGAGCTGGCGGCGCTGAAGCGGGTGCGCGACGCGCAATCCGCCGACAGCGTGGCCACCCGGCTGTTCCGCAGGGCCTGGGAGGCGCTGCTGCTGGGCGCGGAGGTCGGCGACGTGGCGCTGGCCACCACCGCGGACGCGCTGGCCGCGCTGCGCATGGGGGCGATGGACAGCGGCGTGCTGTCGCGCCTCGGCGTGCCGGCGCAGGCGATCGGCGACATCCTGGTGGCGTCGTTCGACGAGGTGGCGGGGCCGGTGGCGCCGCCGCTGCGCGCCGCGCTGCGCGAGCGCGTCGGCGAACCGATCCCCATCGCCGGCTGCGTGGCGGAGTTCGTGGAGGCGCTGATCCGCCAGCCGCGCGCCGGCGCCACCTGCCCCGGCAAGCCGCGCATCGTCCTGGAGCCGGCCGAGGGGCACGGCGACCACTGCCTGGTGGTGGCGACGCTCGGCGTGGTGCTGGCCGGGCATTACGGGGCGCAGCCGGCGGTGCCGTTCCTCGCCGGGCTGGCGCACCACCTGCACAATGCGGTGATGCCGGACTCCGGGTTCGCGGGCGAGGTGCTGCTCGGCGGCTACCTAATTCCGGCGATGGAGCGGGTGTTCGCGGCCACCATCGACGGCCTGCCGCCGCCGCTCGCCGAGGCGACCCGGCATGCGATGCGGGCGTCGCGTGACGCGGACACGCCGGAGGGGCGCGCGTTCAACGCCGCCGACGTGATCGACCGGATCATGGAGATGCGGCATTTCGCCAACGTGGCCAGCTTCACCACGGCGCAGGCGCTGGGCGAGATGGAGCTGGTGCACGCCGGGCCGCTGCAGCGGTTCCATCACGGGGTGATGCGCGAGGCCGGGCTGATGGACATGGCGCCGCAGGGTGACGCCGCGCGCCAGCCCGGCTCGGCGGGGGACCGGGGCGGCTTCGACGTGGCCGACGGGGTGGCCGACGCGGAGTTCGACGACGCCGTGCCGGGTGCCGATGCGCTGTCCGGCCTGGATGCCGGTTCGGCGTCGGGAGCGCTGGACGCCAGTTCGGCGTTGGGGATACTGGACGCCGACTCGGCGTCGGGAATACTGGACGCCGACTCGGCGTCGGG